>JAYUQN010000881.1:0-21775 GCA_043756725.1 Saprospiraceae bacterium | reverse complement strand
TCCCCAACGAACGGGTACTTTTTTATCATTATCAAATTCCTCCAATGTTAAATTTGGATAATCTACAAATAATTGAATATTGTAATCAAACATTTTATCCAATGCTTGATTGTATTCTTTAACACTATTCAGAAATTGAACTTCCTTGAAATCAAGATTTTCACCCTGAAATTTTCTGACATAGATAGCATAACCATATCCTGAACGCACCACATGGGCTAAAATGGTTTGAATAGAACGGCAATAGTCATCGGTCGTTGTGGTATCCACATCTGCCACAAGTTCTTGTGGCGTTATTGTTTTAAGGGCTTTTTTCAAATCCCTAATGGTGCGTTCATATTCATCTAATAATGCACCCACTGCGCCGTTATTTCGATATGTCATTTTGTTATTTTATTAATTAAACAAAGCTTTTTTCATAGGATTTAGGTTTTGAAAATTTATATTTAAACTTCAATTATCCAAAATGCGTCCTTTTATATGCCTAATTTTATTTGAAGAAAAATTAATTAAAAATTTAGTTGCTGTAATTTTTCGTGTGCAATTGTAGAGACGTTGCAGTGCAACGTCTCTACGTGGTTCATTTTAACAAGGTTATTGTAAAAAAAATGCCCACTTTCACACGAAATATTACAGCAACATTCTTTTTAGAAATGCTATCCTTAAATAAATTATTGAAACGCATAAGTCTAATGCATAGGCTTATTTATGGAACAGGAGAGTCCCATGTTTCACTGCGTTCAGAATGATAAAAAAAATCAAAGTGTAAATTGTTGATATTAAATTATCAAATATCCGAAGCCCGATACGCTTCTATCAATTTCATTTCACCTTCTTTTCCTTTGTAAAAATTGCCATGTTCCATGCCCAAAACACCTTTAAAGCCTTTTGCATTAATGTGTTTGAAAATATTTTTATAATTGACTTCTCCTGTTGTCGGCTCTTTACGCCCCGGGTTATCCCCTATCTGGAAATAAGCGATTTCATCCCAAGCGAGATTCATATTGTCTATTAGGTTGCCTTCGTTGCGCTGCATGTGCCACATATCAAAAAGAATTTTACAAGAAGGACTGTTTACGCCTTTACATAAAAGATAAGTTTGGTCTGAATAACGCATGAAAAGGTCTGGATTATCACTCAATGGTTCTAAAACCATTATCAAACCATGCGGCTCAAAAATAGCAGCGGCTTGTCTTAATGATTCTATAACGTGTGACATTTGATAGCCCATTGACAAAGTGCGAGCAAAATTACCCGGCACAACGGTCATCCATTTAGCATTGCAGCGTTTGGCAACTTCAACGGCTTCGCGGCAGGTGGTTAAAAATTTTTCACGCCATTCCTTATCACCCGAAGCTAAAGTTATTTTGGGAGGCCAGTTATCGAAGCTGATAACAAAAACGCCCATTGTCATACCCAATTGAGCCATTGTTTCCCCTATTTTTTTTTGCAATTCAACGGGTCTTCCCATCATACTGTTATCCTCCATAGCAGTAAAACCCATTTCGTTCATAAATTTCAGTTGGTCAATAAGGTCTTTACCTGCTGAGTTTTCAAACATGCCAAAATGTGGGGCATATTTCATTTTGAAAGGCTCTTGTTTGAGCGTAATGTTAGGTTTTACCCCCCCTCAGTATAAAAGGGATTTAGCGTGAATAAAGCAGAACCAGCAAAAAGGTTTTTCGTAAATTGTCTCCTATCCATAGTCGTTTTTTTTTATTTAGATTGAAAAAGCATTTTAACAGCGGAAAATTAGAATAATTTTTTTAATTGTTTAGATTCAAGCAAAGATTTAGGATAAGTTTTTTGAAATAATTACTTAGCCGTATGATGGACTTCAGTCCGTCAATATCTAAATAATTGTGATAATTTTATTTAAAAAATAGTACACACTGTATTTCTATGAGATTTAAACATTGACGGACTGAAGTCCGTCATACGGCTAAGTTCTTACATTATTTCAAAAAACTTACCCTAAATCTGATGTCAAATTTAAGGAATATCAACTAAGTTATGAAATATCATGAACCCATAAATGATTAAAGCAAAAGGTTTCTGAAACGTTTAAACGCAACAGAAACCTTTTTAATAACATGATACGCTCTTATATCAATTCAACTTATACGTTATCACAAATCCACCTGACGCATTTGTTGACGGGAACGAGGCAGAAGTGTAAGGTATTATTTTATTATAGTCAATATAAAAACGCAAATCCAATGTTTTATTGATGGTATAAGTAGCAGAGGGTGCTAAACGCAAGGTTTTAGACCCACGCGATGGGACTTCTACGCCTTGCCCTAAAAGATTGTTTTTAGTAATATCATCTCTGAAAGACAAGTCGAAATTGAGTACCAAGTCATTGCCTTTTTTCGGCTTTGGTTCTTTTTTCTTCTTCACTTTCGGAGCGTTCGGGTCAGCAGGCTGACTGTCTATGACTTCATTTTTCTTTTCTTCGTCCTTTTTCTTTGCTTTTGGCTTTTTTTCAAGGTTGAAGTCTAAGAATTTGATATAGACATTTTTCACACGATGCCCAAATTTCACGGTAATATCTGAGGTTTTGGTTTCCTGCAAACGGGTGTCACTAACACTTAAAGCCAAATTACGGGCTTTGCGGTAACTGACACCGAAGTTTGCCCCATTTTTCATAGACACATCAATGCCAAAAAGCGGCGTGAATTGCTCAGAAATAACCAATGTTGGAATATCGTATTGCGCATAATATTCAAACGGGCTTTCTTTCTGCGGTTTTGTCGGGTTTTTATCTTCAAAAAACGGTTCAGTACGGAACGAATTAACTGTCATAGTAGATTTGTAACCGTGCGTGATATTGATATTGCTGAATTTTTCACGCAAAAACGGCAGCTTTGCCAAACCATTATAGGTCAACCGCCAGTTGAAGGCAGGGCGTTCTTTGAAAAGGTCACGGTTCATTGTTCGCACATCTCTGCCTGTATAAGCGGCTAAAAAAGAAGGTACTAAAACGTCTTGGCTTGTGGGTCCAAAACCTTTGCGATAGCCTCTTGGGTTATTGGTCGAATTAAATTCAGGGTGTGCGGCGCCATTTGGGTTCAATAAATTAGACACAACAGGGCGATTGGCATTAAATTCGTCAAAAACGGCATCCAAGTTTTTAAACATCGTATTCAAAGTGAAAAACGAAATGGTATAAGAGCCATCGTCAAAACGATTCAAATTTCTTATACTATCAATTGAATTAACATTCGTTGGATTTCGATACTCCTGCGAACGATTTTTAGAATAGTTTTTAGTCAAATCTACTTCAACTCTAAAATCTTGGAACGGTTCGAGGGTGACTCTTGCATCAATGGTTTGTGTATAATTATTGAGCAAAGGACGTGTTTGACGAATATCAGTTGATATCCAGTTTTGCCGACGGGCATTTTCTAACCAATCATCATCTGCTTGTCGCCAACCCAATGTGTATTCCCAACCCGGTGCAGAAAGGTCTTGCATACCAAACAGACGTGACTGCGGCATAAAGCCGGGCACATAAGAATTGTAGCCTTCATTGAAACTCAAGCGGGCTTTTCGGAAAGTCAAAAGCGGACGAATGATGATGCGTTCTGCCAAACTTGGCTCATATTCTGCTTTTTCTTTCTTTTTCTTTTTGCCTTTCGTGGTGTCAGCGGCAGCAGCAGCAGGTTCAGGTAGTTTAGGAAGCCCATTTACTGAGGGGTCTCTTTTATTTCTTTTGCCTTTTTGTTTTTCCTCTGTGATGCGCGCGGTTTGTATTTTACGCAAATATTTAGAGTAACCATACAAATTATCAAAATTCAAATCCGCACTGACTTGACGGGTTTGCTTATTGTTGATATAATTACCAATGTTTTTAAAATTATCATCATCGCTTCTTGCATCCAAAGCGAAAGCCTCCCAACCATAAGATGCCCCATAAGTTGCCCGCACATTCACCCAATCCATATACGGAATTTGACGAAAAGGCACTGTATAGTTGACATTTATATTCTGGTCGTAGCGTTTAGTTCGTCCAAAATTTTTCAAATTTTCAGTCAAAAACGCTTTTTTAGCTGCCTCGTCCGTTGGAAAACCATTTTTATCATAATCATTCAATTCATCTACAATTGAAAAATTCTTTGCATCAAAATTGAGTTTCAAAGCACGGGTCAAGTCCCATTGCATATTGTAGTTTCTGTCCCAACCAAAGCGACGTTGATAGAAAGTATTGAAAGCAGGGTCTTCACCCGAAAAACGGTATTGTGTAATATTCCGTTGACGGTCGAGAATAGTATTGAAACCAAAAGTATTGGGAATAGGATTGAAATTAAACTCTGAAAAGAGCTTAGTATATTTCAATACTTTTTCGTTTTTAATAACATTTTTAAAAGGTGAAACATACAATGGTTCACGTGAGTAGGTATAATCCAGACTGCCTTTATAGTTTTGTTTAGCATCGCTTGCCACCAAAGGGTCGTGGCGTTCTAACTCTGTAAAAGCATAAGAGACACTGAAATTTTCAATATCCCACGGCATAGGCTTGCTCGTATTGTCGCCTGTACGGTCTTTTCTGACATTGTTGAAACTATAACCTTTTATAACTTGTACAGTTTCAGCATTTTGTTTTATCGTATCCCGTTTTTCCCCATTGGTTTCAGCAGCTAAACGGTCTTTTAATTTCACGTCTAAATCGTAAGGGTCATATTCAGGCGTGCGAATATTATTGGAATATTGCATGGTGAAAGGCACACGAATACCCGAGTTTTGAGGTAAAAACTTACCCAATTCAAAGTTGCCTGACACATTGAGTTCTTTTACTTGCTCACGGCTTCGTTGCGTTACCCTTTGATCAATGCCACCATAGCCAATGCCCATATAATTGCCGGAAACGCTAACATTGCCAAAATCGGCTAATTTAAAATCGGTTCGAGCAATAGCCGCCGCGCCACTGTTTTCATTCAAACCCGTTGCGCGCATTTCATTTATCCACAATTCGACATCGTGCGGCACATCATCTTTATTGTTAACACCCACCATAACACCTCGAACAAAACCAATATCAGGATTGCCCCGAATCTTAATTTTCATATTAGGATGCTCAGGGTCTGCAACATCTGCTGTATAAACATCTGAAAGGTTGACGTTTTTAGTGTTTCTTTCCGTTTTGGCTTTTATCAAAAGGGCTAAAAGGACATCAAATCTATTTTCGGGATGCCATACTTCATTGGCATAACGGTCTAAAGTAGCCCCTGTTGCAGTGGGTCCGGGAGGTGTACCCGCTTTGTCTCTGTTAGACATAATGAGCGGCATTTCAATTTCATAATAATTGCGTTCATAATCTGATCCCAGACGCAAGAAAACACATAATTTTCCATTCAAATTATCTTCTTCATTACTTTCAGCATGAACAAACATTTTAAGCCTTTCATAAATCCGCATATCCATACTGAACAGTTTGAAAGCAGCACGCGACTTTTTAGCGGGCAAACCCACCAAACGTATACTCAAAGATTGTTCATTTTGTCGTGCATTCGCTGCTAAAGAACCCGGTATCAATTCACGTAAAATACCCGGAGGAAGCACATAGTTGAATGGATTTTTCTTACTATTTTCTTCAATATTAACAGCATTAAGCTCCATAAAATTTTGGTCACTGCTGTTGCTCAAATCAAAACCTTGTGAATTGCGGTCGGGTTTATAGCGCCTCCATTGATTACGAATAAGGTCTAATTTTGCAAAACGGAGCGTTACTTTTTCTTTAAAATCTTTTACAATCATCCGCATAAAACGAATACTACGGAAATCATTTATTTCACCATATTTTTTATCATAACCATCAATCGGCACGCGAAAATGAAGCCAACGACGTGTACTTCCTGGATCATCTAAAGATTCGACATAGAATTTTAAATTTCGCGTATCAACACCTTTACCTATTGGATTGGGAATAAAAGGAATACGATATTCAAAATATGCTTCGTTTTCTTCAAATGAGTTATCACGGTTCACGTCTTCAGCATCGGGCAAGTTTGTACCAGATTGAACGCCTTGAGAGCCTTGATTGGTTTGCGAATTGCCTTCAGGACCATTGAAAAGCTTGTATCGTTCATAAATATCATCACTTGAGGTAAATGATGGGTCATTATAATATTTAAAATCATCGGCAGAAGGGTCTTTTTCAATGACATCAAAACCAGCTAGATTTCGAGTTTTATTCAAATAGTCTACAAAAAAAGATTTTTCTGCTGCATCATCTAAGCCATCTAACCCAATATCTTGTTGCTTGCGCTCTGCGTCATTTGCAGAAAAAGAATTGGGCAACGGGATTTCTGTTCGTGGAACACGACCCCAACGTGTATTATCCGTTTTAAAATCGGGATTGACAGTTGTAGGCAAACCATTTTCATAAAATTTACGACTGTCTCTTAAAATATCTTCTGAGACATCGCCCAAATGAAAAATTAAAGTACCTGTATTTTCCTTACTTTCTGGTTTCAAAAGCGGGTCAAGCACCCAAACATCCATGTACTCGATATTGGCAGCCTCAAAGTCGGTTGTCGTCATACCCCGCATAATACCAGCCCAACGGGTTTCTGGGTTTCTTAGAGCGGGCCCACTCCCTAATCCTTTTGAAAAAGGTGTGCCTAAAGGTACATCAAAATTATAGGGACCCCTTCGATTAGGATAGTAGGTCAAATCTAAAGTTGCCAAATTGAAGTTGTCAATTCCACCACCCAAACCACCACTGAATTGATTGGTTCTATTTGGAAAAACCTCTGTTTGATTGACTGGAGAGGAGTAAATATCAGAAACAATATTATTACCTCTTTGATTAAGAAATTGATCAATACGATACCAGTTAAGCAAAGCGCGGTTGATGCCGGGAGCTAAGAAACTATCAGAACTACTCTCTTTCCAAAGCGGATGTTTTTGTGGTGTACTTGCCAATGCCCAAGCTGCAGGTTGCGCCATCAATGAAAACGGGCTACTACTGCCTTCAAAGTCATCGAGATAAACAGCTCCTCCTTTGTCATTACCTACGTTTATGGCTTTAGAGTGACCGGGTTTTAGCAAAGCTGTTTCAGCAGAGAAGGTAATTTTCGAGGGTTCTTTAGTTGAAATAAAAGGAATTTTGTCCACCAATTTCGTTAGCCAGGGAGCATCTTCTGTAAAATTCAAATCGAGACCATAGACTTTATTATTGATAGGGTCGTCTCCAAAATTCACTTTTCGCGTAAACGGTTGCTCAAAAAGGTTCATAATGGTTGCCCCTACATTAAAATTCTTTTTCAACTGATAATCTGCCCTCAAACCCAACATGGTTCGGGTTTGCAATCCAAAAAAGGCATTGTCTTCATAAGAAACGTTTAAGGGAATATTTGGCGCAACATATGCAGGGTTTAAAACGGTTAAAACAGACGTGCCATAATCAATCGCAAAATCCACGCCCTCAAGCAGTTGAAATGCGCCTGCTGTCACGGTAACAGCTCCCGGACGCAAGCCAAAAGCGTTGAGTTGAATACGATTGCTCGATGATGATTTTACACGCCCTCGTATGAAAAAGCGATTTTTTTCTTGACGCTCTTGCGCGCGAAAAAGTGTTGAATCGTATAGCTCTTGATAAATATATTTAGCGGCTATGGTAGGGTCTTTGGTAATATCATCCAATTTTGATTTCAAAGAGGAACCAAATGGTTCTAAAACGGGGAACATAATGCGCCCATTGCGGGTATTTATAGTGACTTCAGGTATAAAGTCAAATTGTCCATCAGGTTGGGGGTCACCTACTTGGTTGAGGCGGTCGAGGTTTAATAAGCGTAAAAGAGGCACTTGGGGTACTTCTCTTAAAGCTCGTTTTTCTGCTTTTTCTGTACTTGCATCTTGATAAATAATATCCAATTGCAAATCTTGGGGATTAGTTACATACGCGCCAACAGAATAGACATTGCGCATCATCAAATCGAATAAGGGAATTGAGGGCAATTGCACTGTGTTTTTCAACATTTTCACATACAAAACCTGCGCCACTGAATCACTCCCAGCAGAACCCGCTACGTTGTCCGCAAATTCTCCGACTTGAAATGGACCTTGTCCATTATAAAAATAGGTGAAAGCAACACCCACAACTTGCTGTCTTTCAACATTGTTGATGGATATAGTTCCCAATTTAGGATTGTAGGAATATTCACTGGGTTGTAAACGTTTAGCTGCCCTTTTAATAAAATCTCTACCTTGTGAAAGCCCGAATTGTGAGGATTCTAAGACGTTAATTACTTTATCAATGCGGCGTGTTAAGGGAATGTTGCTTTGAATTTTACTGTATAACTCGTTCGCATCATTATCGGGTAAAATAAAATTGCCTGTAACATCTTTTTTAGCACCCGGGGTTGGGCGCACACTTTGCTTATTTGAAATATTTACCAAATCACCTTCGCCCAAATCTGACATGGCAATAATCTGGCGTATCTCCTTATCTTCATTGCGCTCGTTAGATACCCAAACTTCTAATTTGGTAATTGAAAACTGGCTGTTGATGAGCGGTAAGGTTTTCAAAGCATCCTCAAAAGTATTGCGATTGAAATGAGATAAAAAGAAGTGGCGATTTTCATCGTATTGGTCAACGGGAATATTAAAGGTCTGTGTTTGGCTACCACCTTGCACATTGATATTTTGACGGCGATTGCGCTGTTGTGCAGCCAACGCCGTTAAACGGAGATAACCAAATTGCAATTCTGTTTTTATACCAAAAAGGTTTTGGCTACCTTGTATCAAAGTGCCGCGTAAAGGCAAATTCACATTTCCTCCTTCAATTGATTTGATAATATCATCTTCGCTGAAAACATTGGAATTGTAATTCAGTTTCATAATATTATCAAAATCGAAAGCGGCTTTATTATTAAATGACGTATTCAAGTTCAGTTTTTCGCCGATTTTACCCGTTACGTTCATCTGAATATCCATATTGAAAAGCAAGCCCCCAGTTTTACGGGCATAAGTAGGCAATATTGGGTTTTCAAAATTTCGATAATCACCGCCAATGGTCAAATCAATCTGCCCCTGCGGGCGAATGTCCACTGTTGGTGGGTCGCCGAAAATCATACCGATAAGATTATCCCCTATTTTTTTAATATCGAGTTTGGGCACTTCGGGCAGTTTGCCATTGACACCGACCGATTTCAACAGCATTTTCATTTTGCTGTTTTGAGAGGCTGAAAAGTCAATTTTACTGAGGGGGTCAATCGTTTCACCACCCCGTTTTTTGCTCAAGCCCGCCAAACGCTCAAAGTATTCGCGCTCTTGCTGCTTCGCTTTCCATTTTGAATATTCCTCAAAAGTAAGAGAGGTAGGGGCACGGAAATATTCATCACCAATTTTTTCAGTGATATAGTAACGATTGGTTATAGGGTCGTATTCAACTTTTTTAGTGATGATACTGGGGTCGCGAAGGTTAAAAGGATTGACAACCGAGTCACGGAGGTAATCCCCTTGTCGGTCGCGCAGCGGTATTGTATCCTTGTCCACAGGTGTTGTATAGGCAAAGGAGTTAACAGAAATACCGAAAAATAGGAGTGTAAAACCGAGTAAAAATAATCTATTCATGTCTCTTTAAAATTCATGGGAACGTAAAGAGTTATGAGTTATGAATTATGAGTTATGAAGTATGAATTATGAGTTATGAAGTATGAATTTATAGCCCATAATTCATAACTCACAACTCATACTTCAGACTTCACAACGCATAATTCATAACTCACCCCCCTCAGTAGTTGTTTCAAAAAAGGTTGTTTTAATAGCTCATGCAAGAGATTATTAAAACGTCATCTTAATACTATATTATTTTGGACTTGTCTATATTTAACAATAGTTAAATCATATAAATAAAATTTTTATACAAAAACAAAGCCAACATATATTTTTTTTAATTAATGGAAAACGGACATTTGACAATGGAAAACGGGTAAATAACAACTGAGAATGCAAAACGGACTGTTTTTCAACTCACAATTTACCAAATCGTTTATTGCTATTGTCCATTCTAATTTGTCAGTTGTTCATTGTAAACTGTCCATTGGTTAAGAAAGTTGTTTTAGAGCCAGTTTTATCAACTCTTCTACGTTCGTTAAGGTGGGTTGTTCTTGCAATATTTTATTGAGAGCTTTTTGAACGTTCATTCTAACAAAACCCAACGACACCAAAGCAGATAACGCCTCTTCGCGTATCTTATTGCCTTGTGGTTGCAAATTAAGGGCGATTTCACCACCATCCTTCTTGATTTTGTCTTTCAAATCTAAAATTATGCGTTTTGCCGTCTTGGGTCCAATACCTTTTACTTTGCTAAAGGCAACTTCATTTTCACCCAGAATAGCCGAACGTGCCTCGTCTACCGACATGCCAGACAGCAAAACTTGAGCTGTAGAAGGTCCTATGCCCGATACCGAAATCAATTGTGTGAAAAGCACACGCTCAGCTTCTTCAGCAAAACCGAATAAAATATGGGCATCTTCGCGTATCTGCAAAGAAGTGAGTAAAGTCACTTTCTCCAAACTCTCTATTTTCGAGTATGTATTGAGGCTAATGTTGATACGATAGCCAACTCCTGCTGCTGTTTCAATAACAACAAAAGTGGGATTTTTGAAAGCGATTTCACCTTTTATGTAGTCTATCATGGTCTTGGTGATTTGTTATTTGTTACTCGTTATTTGTTACTCTCGTTATTTATTTATAAATGGGACAGCCTTACAATTACCAATTACTCATTGCCCATGTTTTACCCCCTCAGTATTTTCGTCAATTTTGGGGTGTGAAAGTACACATTTTTATAAAATCTAAAAACTGTGTGTGTCTTTTTACGCTATAAAATAAAAAAGCTGTTCTAAATATTTCAGAACAGCTTTTTTATTTTCCACCTTTGAACTATCTCAACTGCCTGCGACTCTCTACAAAAGCTGCCCAGTCTCCTGCCGTTTGTGCTTGAGAGGATTGAGCAAAATTAGCACTTTCATTGGGTGAAATACCGTACATTTCATTGAGTCTATTGTAAAACCCCATAGCTTGTCGGGCATCTTTTATAATGGATACCGCATCAGCAGAGCCTCCAAGCGCTTCTTTGATACTGCGGTAAGTAGAATACGATTTTTTAACAACGCCCAACCAATTATTGGATGCCCCCTTATATTGTTCTCTCATACGGTCATAATATTGAGCTTCATCATCAGTCAAACCCCACCCTTTTTCTTGATTAGCCGTACGAATATCTGAAAATATTTGACCTTCAAATTCAGAAGCAATTTCACCCAAAGTTGCTTCTACTTGTGGTTGAGGGCGTTCTGGGCGAAGTTCGGGCATTTTGCGATTTTGATACTCTGCCGATTTCAAATCCATCCAACCCGAAGTTTGGGTTCTGTCAATGGTTTTGAAAATACCCGTTATTTGTAATATAATTAAGACACTGGCAAAGCCAATAATACCCAAAAGCCAATAGCGCGTATTATTTTGTTCTGGAATGGGTGCAGCTGGCGGTGGTGTGCGTTTCATTTTTTAGCTGGTAATATTTTTATTATTGAAAAAATTGTTTGTCTCACTTCTATATATTTTGACGCAAAGCTTTTGCAAAGTTACAAAATACCTTTTTTTTTAACAAATTTTAACTAAAATAAAAAAAAAGTGCAACTAATTGATTATCAATTAATTGCACTTTTAGATTTTGTGGCGGAGACAGGACTCGAACCTGTGACCTTTGGGTTATGCTTACTCACTACGGTTTTCACCGCTTCCGTACGATACGGAATTTGTAGTCTGGACTTTCTCTTCACCCGCCTCATTTTATTGAGGGGAGGGTGTTCGCCATTAAGTCTCTACACCTTTTCCAAATTTCTTTGGAACTTGGCTCGGGATTACCACATTACAGGCTTCCCCGAATTTGACGAATTATCATTCCAAAATTACTTTTGGAATAGCCCTATGCACAATTAATTCCCAAGCACTTCTATATTCCGATGATTTCGGTTTACGCTGTCGCTTGTCGGCCTCGACCAAATGTACTTCGCTGCCATAACTAATAAAAACTGAACTTGGAATAATGTAAAATATTTCTAAATCTGCTATGTAAATAACTGCAAAATCAAAATCACCTAATTTATAGGTGTCTCTTAACATTTGCCGTCTGTTAGTTTTAGTTCTACGTGTATCAACAACATAATTTTGTCTTTTCACGTCAAACCAAGCACTCTTTACTTGAATTTTTAGAAAATTGCCATCAATCTCAAAAACGAGGTCATAAGGTAATCTATCTCCAATAGGTTTCAAAACACCCCAACCTTGTTTCAAGGCGTACAAAACAACTGCTTGTTCTGCTATATCACCTTTGAGTTTAGTATCCATTAATCGTATTAATTTTGCTGAAAAAAACTTGAGCCCAACGAGCTACCTACTGCTCCACTCCGCGATTTTTCTTTTCTGCGCTGCAAAGGTAAGCCGTTAATTGGTAACCACAAACTTATTCTCTTTTATTTCTTTTTTATTTTTATAATTTTGAATATTCATCCATTTTCTTCTCCAGTTCTATTTCATCACCGGGTTTGTAACCATTATGGGCATAGACAATATTGCCGTTTTTATCCAACAAAACGGTATATGGTACGCTTTGTCCGCCTAAATTTTGAAGGAATTGACTGTTAACATCGCTCAATACCTTATACTTCCATCCTTTTTGTGCTACCATCGGCTTTACCTTGGGCAATCCCTGAGCGTTGTCAATGGTAATGGCAATAAGATCCATATTGTATTTTTTTTGCCATTCGCTATATTTAGGGACTATGGCGTCCATCTCTTTTTTGCAAGGGGCACACCAAGTAGCCCAGAAACTAAGAACGGTAAGGCGTCCTTTTTGGCTTAATGTTTGGCTGTTAACTGTTTTACCTTCTAAGGTTTTCAAATCAAGGCTTGGTAAGGTTTTTTGACTGAAAGCTGTAATGGATAAAAGAAGTAAGGCGAATAGAAATTTTTTTTTCATAATATTTTGAATTGAATATTTTTGAGGAAAACGCACCATTCTGTAAAATGTTTTACACCCCTCAGTAAAAAAGCAAAACGCCGAGTGAATAAATATCACTCAGCGTTTTAAGTGCGCACGACTGGATTCGAACCAGCACACCCTTACGAGCACTACCCCCTCAAAGTAGCATGTCTACCAATTTCACCACGTGCGCTTCAAGTAGCGGTTGCAAAGATAAGAGAGTTTAGGATAAAATTTCAAATTAATCAGTTGAAAAATTTTCTATAATTGCGGATGGTAAAATTGAATCTAAAAAAACGGGTTTTGTTCCTCTATAGACTCAAATTGAGACAAAGCAATTTAATATAATTCATCTTTTTTTTGTCACACATTGCGGATACTTTTGAATGCAAATTAACAATAATTTAACAAAATCAATACTTAAATGATTGAATTTAAATAAGTTATAAACTGATTTGTAAACATAATACCATAAAAAGGGTAAAATATAATTTATAAATAAAACGCTAAACGGCTGTCACATGAATCAACGTATTATGTGATATAAATATTGATTTAATAAAAATATGAAATTACCTTTGACCCATCAATTCATTTTTAACCACCGCCGGTTAATAACAGCATAATTTTATCTTTAACTAAAAGGAGGTACACCCATGGAGCATTTCAACATCATTCTTTTCATTCTTGGTGGCTTTTTTATAGCCATTTCATCTATCAAACCGAAAAACACACATCCCACGATGAGAGAATAGGTTTAAAAATGGATAGGGTAAAAGATTAAGTCTCTTGATTCTCACCTATCGTCAACCAAAAGTTATTCACACCTTCTCCCTGAATTATTGCCATTTCTTGTTGATTCAAAATTTCAAGTAAGGCAAGAAAGGTAACAATAGCTTGTATTCTATTCTCTAATTTACCAAAAACACTTTCAAATTTTGTTTTTGACCCTTTTTTTACCAATGAAAACAAATAAACGCGCTGGCTTTCGATGGTATATGTGTAAGTATATATCTGATGGACAGGGCGGTTTTTGGAATCCTCATATTGACGCACAAGCCGCTCGAAAACTCGTAAGAGTTTGAAAAGGGTAACATCTTCGAGTTCGCTATCCACAAGAGCTTTAACGGCAATATCTTTCAATTCACGAGAGATGTTGCCGCGCTCTTCGCGGAGTGCTCGATTTTCTTCCATCAAACGCATGTCATCCAACACGCTTTTGTAGCGTTTGTATTCCAATAATCGACTAACAAGTTCTTCGCGTGGGTCTATTTCGTTGCCTTCTTCATCAATAGGTTTGCGAGGTAACAACATTTTGGCTTTGATACGCATCAAAGTTGCCGCCACAACAATAAATTCACTGGCTAAGTCAATGTTCATGGTTTCTGCTTGCAGAAGATATTGCAGAAAATCATTTGTGATTTTTGCAATCGGAATGTCATATATATCCAATTCATCCCGCTCTATAAAAAACAAGAGCAAGTCGAAGGGCCCTTCAAACTTTTCGAGGTGTATGGTAAAAGTATTATTCATATCGTAAAAGGCAATTAGCAATTTGTGGCAAATTTCTACATTTTTTCTAACTTTGCAGCATGGAATTTTTAGTACAACATATAGAAGCCTTAATTTTTGCAACTGAGCATCCCATTTCATTGGCTGAAATGAAATCTGTCTTAGATGCCACCTTTGAAACTGCCTTTGAAGAAACTGAATTACTTAGGGGGGTCGAAGAATTGAAAACACACTATGCCCAAGAGCAGTTTTCTTTTGAAATAATTGACATAGCGGGTGGTTTTCAATTTTTAACAAAACCTACTTATCACAATTCGGTAGGCATGTTTTTGAAACAAACCATTAGAAAACGCCTCTCGCAAGCGGCTCTTGAAACCCTTTCAATTGTTGCCTATAAACAGCCCGTTTCAAAAACTGAATTGGAACAAATTCGGGGTGTGAGTTGCGATTATGCCATTCAAAAATTGTTAGAAAAGGAATTAGTCGATATTCAAGGCAGAAGTGATGCCCCCGGTCGCCCTTTGCTTTATGGTACCTCCGAAAAATTTATGGATTATTTTGGTATAAAATCTCTTAACGATTTGCCAAAGCCCAAAGATTTTAAAGAAGTTGAAAATCAAATTGGGGAAGTTTCACCGATTGAAGAAATGTCATGAACTACCCCCTTAGTATTTTGTTAAATTGCAGTAGCTTCGCATTTATGCGAACCCTTTAAAACGGCTTTAGCCGTTGTCAACAAATAGAGCTTAGCCCAACGGCTAAAGCCGTTTTAACGAGTTCGACTGAAGTCGAAACTACATTTAAAAATAAAAATAAATATAAATATGACAGATATACCGCTCGTTAATCGCATCGCAGAAAGTGGCTTAATAACCTTAAATTTGGAAGATTATTTTCCGAAAGAAGAAGTCCTTGTTTTCGACATCAAAAACTACCTTTTCATGGAGTTGATATTGAAAGAAAAAGATTTTAGAGAAGCCTGTAAAAATCACGATTGGGCGCAATATACGGATAAACATTTGGTGATTGATTGCTCTGCCGATGCCATTATCCCCGTTTGGGCATATATGCTCGTAACAGTTAACGCTGCTCCCTATGCTAAAGAAATATTTCAAGGCAATGTTGAAAATTTTTATAAAACCTATTACGGTAAAAAATTAGCGAATTTTGATGGTCAAACTTACGAAGGCAAGCGTGTTGTCATAAAAGGCTGTTCAGATAAACCCGTGCCACCTGCCGCTTATGTCGAATTGACGCATAAATTACAGCCTTTTGCGCAAAGTATTATGTATGGCGAGCCATGCTCAACGGTTCCGATTTTTAAGCGTCCACGTGTTTTAGAAAAATAAGAACGATTTTTCAAAAAAAATATAACTTTGTAGAAAGTAAAGTAAAATGGAAATAACAATCGAAATCAAAAATCATCAAGATTTAGAAATTATCAATCAATTAGCAAAAAGACTTGGTTGGGTATTCAAAAGCAATGAATCCACCGACCATTTATTTGGCAACGAAGCCAATAAAAAATTCCTTCTTGAACAAATAGAATATGTTGAGAATGGCGGTGAACTTATAAAGGTCAATATACAAGATTTAAAAACCGATTTACTCCCCTAATTTTCCTTGAAACTATTATGAGAAATATAGAACTTACACCCAAAGCCTTCGAACAACTCCGATATTGGGCAAAAGAAGACCCTAAATTATTAGAGCGCATTTTTCAACTCTTAGAAGACTGTGGTCGTTCTCCTTTCAAAGGTATCGGCAAACCAGAACCTTTAAAAGGGACTAAAGGCTGCTGGTCTCGTCGTATCACTCAAGAACACAGACTTGTTTATAAGGTGACAGATGAAACCATTATCCTTCTTGCTTGCCGATACCACTATGAATAATATCAAACATCATACGTTACCTCAATTTCATCAGCCGTTGGACGAGCTTGACAAGTTAGAATATACCCATTTGCTACCTCATCATCGTCTAAAGCATAACACGCATCCATTTTCACAGATCCCCTCAGTATTTTAGCCATACAGGTACTACAAGCACCTGATGTGCAAGAATAAGGTGGGTCTTTTTTCATCCCAATCAAAGTATCCAATATAGTGTCCCCTTGTTTCATGACCGCCTCAATCGCTTTACCATTAAGTTGAACCGTAAGTTTTGCGCCGCCCACAACAGCCCCAGTCGCTTTCTTTTCAGAAGGTGGGTTATTGCTAAAATGTTCAATATGCAAATGCTTTTTATCAACATCCAATGCTTTGAGCGTATGTTCTATCGTTTCAATTAAGCCACCAGGTCCGCAAACGAAATATTCCGCTTCTTTTGCCCGTTTAGGATTTTTTTTAATAAAATCTTCTACAACAGCTATTGAAATACGCCCTACCTTGCCTTGCCAAGAGATTTTACCTTTTGAAAACAAGCCACTAAAACCACCCGCTTTTTCCTTTTTCGGTTGGCTTAAAATATGCTCAACAAATAGCTGCCCTTCGTAACGTTTTTGCAAACTATCTAATTGATTTTTGAAAATAATGGAATCTTCGTTGCGATTGCCATATAGTAAAAAAACCGTTGAAGCGGGTTCAACTTCTAAAATGGTTTTAAGAATACTCATAATAGGCGTAATACCTGAACCCGCAGCAAAAAGATAGTAGGTTTTGCGTTGTTCAGCCGTAAGCGAAGTGAAAAACCGACCTTGTGGCGGCATTACGTCCACCATATCCCCTACTTTCAAGTTTGAAAATATATGGTTGGATAATTTGCCTTTGGATACACGTTTCACAGCAACTGTCCATTCATAATCAACAGGACTGCTACATAACGAATAAGCTCTACGCACTTCCTCACCATTGATGTTGAATTTCAAGGTCAAATATTGTCCTTGCGTAAATTGAAAAGTGCTGGTCAAGATTTCAGGCACATCGAAACTGACTGAAACGGTATCTTCCGTTTCTGTCACTATTTTTGAAACTTTGAGTTTATGAAATTCTACTGACATATAATGATTCTGATTTATTATGAATGAAAGCGAGAAGCATAAGTTTATGCCCCCTCAGTATTTTACCCCTTTAAAACTTAAATTAATAGCTTTTAAAACTCAAGAGAGTTTTTGATTTTGTACCAAACCTAAAAAATAAATCTTAGTTATTTAACAAGCCATTTTATTGACACGCGTAGCGTGCCTTCCACCTTCAAATTCAGTATTTAGAAAAACATCTACCAACTTCAAAGCCAAGCGTTTAGAAATATGACGGGCAGGTAGAGCAATTATATTGGCGTTGTTGTGCGACCGCGCAAGCTCGGCTATATCGGTTTTCCAACATAAAGCACAGCGAATATCTTGATGTTTGTTAGCCGTAATAGCTACGCCGTTGCCACTACCACAAATCAAAACGCCAAATTGAGCGTTACCTGATTCAACAGCATGAGCCGTTGGGTGGGCAAAATCGGGATAATCAACCGAATCAGGAGAATTTGTTCCAAAATCCAGTATATTGAATCCTCTTTTTTTTAAATATTTAATAACAGGATTTTTCAGAAGAAAACCTGCATGGTCACAACCAATCGCAATTGTCATTGATTTCATTGTTGAAATTTTACACAAAGGTAAAATACCCCCCTCAGTATAAAAGCCTATTTGTGTAATTTTTCTATAAAAAAGTAATTTTTATTAATTAACCGTTTTGAAACTCCTACTTTTGCAATCCGTTTTACGAAAGTGTTTAGTTTTTAGTGTATCGTTTTTAGATTCTAAAAATGATACACTAAAAACTAAACACTCAAAAAATTAATTATCAAATAGTATTTTATGAAAGTATTGAAATTCGGCGGCTCATCGGTTGCCAAACCTGAACGCATAAAGGGTATCGTTACCATTTTAAAAAAATATCAAGCACGGGGCGATAAATTTACCGTTGTTTTTTCTGCCTTTGGCGGCATAACCGATTTATTGATTGATATGGCTAAAAAGGCAGAAGCCTCTGACCATAGCTATATGGTCGGTTATGAGCAATTTAAAGCCCGCCACCTCGAAGCCGCTGAAGCTTTAATTTCTCCAGAACGTTTTCAAGCGATAAAGCCGAAATTGCTTCAACATTGCGAAGATTTGCAAGGCGTTCTTCGCGGTATCTTCTTGGTTCGGGAAGTTTCTATGCGCACGTTGGATTATGTCGTAAGTTTTGGTGAACGGATGTCCGCTTTCATTATTTCACATACGCTCGACGAATCGGGTGTGCCTGCCGAATACCTTGATGCTCGTAAAGTGATTCGCACCGATAAAAATTTTGGCTTTGCTAAAGTAGATTTCTCTGAAACAGAGACCTTAATTGCCAATTATTATAGAGAACATAGCGACAAAGTACAAATCGTAACAGGATTTATTGGCTCATCAAAAGGGGGATTAAAAGCGGGTGATTTTGGTTTGACAACCACACTTGGACGAGGTGGTTCAGATTACACGGCTGCCATATTAGCCGCAGGACTCAATGCAGAAGTAATTGAAATTTGGACTGATGTAGATGGTGTATTGACAGCCGACCCACGGAAAGTGAAAAAAGCTTTCACAATACCCACAATGACGTATGCCGAAGCAATGGAAATGAGCCATTTTGGTGCAAAAGTGATTTATCCGCCTACGCTTGTCCCTGCTTTAAAAAAGAATATTCCGCTATATATAAAAAACACCTTCAACCCCGATTTCATTGGTACGTTTATTTCCACCGAGCGCAATCCATCGGGTCATGCGGTGCAAGGAATATCCTCTATTTCAAACGTTTCATTGATGACCCTTTCTGGCAGTGGCTTGTTTGGTACACCCGGTGTAGCAGGGCGGTTGTTTACAGGTTTGGCAAATGGGGGTGTAAATGTAATTTTAATTACACAGGGTTCAAGCGAGTCAAGTATTAGTTTTGCGGTTCAACCTGCAGATATATCGAAAGCCAAAAGGTCTGTTGAAAAGTCCTTCGAATATGAGTTGAAAAATGGTTCAGTGAACCCCCTCAGTATTGAGGAAGATTTAGCCGTTGTAGCGATTGTCGGTGAAAATATGCGCGACCGCCCGGGTATAGCGGGTACGATGTTTTATTCGTTGGGTAAAAATGGTGTCAATTGCATTGCTATCGCGCAAGGCTCGAGCGAGTTAAATATTTCAGTCGTAATACCCCGTATAGACGAATCAAAAGCGTTAAACGCTTTGCACGAAGGCTTTTTCTTATCCGATGCTCAAACGTTGAACCTTTTTATGATGGGTACGGGTTTGATAGGCTCAACACTCTTGCAACAAATACAGAAACAAGCTGCCTATTTGAAAGAAAAACGCTACATGGAAATAAAAGTGGTAGGTTTATCAAACAGCCGTAAAATGCTGTTTGATGAAAAAGGGATTAACTTGAAAGATTGGCAATCAACACTTTCTGAAAAAGGCGAAGCCGCTTCTCCTTCCTCATTTGCAGAAAAAATGAAAGCCTTGAATCTTCAAAATACCATTTTTATAGACTGCACAGCAAACGCAGCGGTTGCAAAACTGTATGAAACTATTTTAGATTCGAGTATTTCTATTTCAACGCCTAATAAAATAGCCAATTCGGGTAGTTACGACCACTATTTGAATTTAAAAAATATGGCGCTGAAACGCGGAGTGAAATTCTTATATGAAACAAATGTTGGAGCGGGTTTGCCTATCATTTCAACATTAAGCGACTTAATTATTTCAGGCGACCAAATCATTAAAATTGAAGGTGTTTTGAGTGGGTCGCTGTCTTTCATTTTCAATAATTTCAAAAAAGGTGAAAAGTTTTCAGCTATTGTGAAACGGGCTAACGAATTGGGCTATACCGAACCCGACCCTCGAATAGATTTGATGGGCATAGATGTGCGCCGAAAATTGGTCATTTTAGCAAGAGAAAGCGGTTTGGCATTAGAGGAGTCGGATGTTATCATTGAAAACTTTTTACCGAAATCGTGCATCGAAGCCAATACCATAGAATCATTCTTTGAAAATTTAGAAAAAGAAGATGCCTTTTTTAGTAAAATGATAGACAATACTGAGGGGGCATTGCGGATGATAGCAAAAGTAGAAAATAATAGAGCAACCATTGGTTTGCAAAAAATAGATATTGAAAACCCTTTTTACCAATTGAGTGGCTCAGATAATATGATTGTTTTTACGACTGAACGGTATAAGGAGCGTCCATTGGTTGTTCGTGGACCCGGAGCTGGAGCAGAAGTGACAGCTGCGGGCGTATTTGCAGAAATAATAACGATAGGTAATTATTTAGGATAAAACAAAAGATTGAAAAATTTTATACCCCTCAGTAAAAAGCCTTTGTGAAATAAACAAAGGCTTTTTTTTTATGAGAAAAACCAAATATAATCACCGATAGTATTCTATACAACAAAAAAGGCTCTTCGTTGGAAGAGCCTTTTTTGTTGTATAAAAACTTAGGTTATTAATAACCTGCATTTTTATTGCCTTTGTATGATTTTTTCTTCATACCACCGGCAGGTGCGCCTTGTTCAGTTTCACCTTGAGCCACTCTGAATTCAACACGGCGGTTCATGTAGCTATTACCACTTGTGGGAACAAGGGTCGTGTTTTCGCCACCATAGTTGATAATCAAACGTCCACGGTCAACACCGAAATTTTTCACTAAAGTGTTAACAGCATTGTTGGCCCGGCGATAAGAAAGTCCTTGATTGTAAGCATCAGAAGACAACTTATCGGTATGACCTGAAACAACGATACTTACACCAGGGTTACTTTTCAAAACTTGAGCAACAGCGGCAAGGTGACCATATTCAGATTGTTTGATATTGTCTCTGTCAAGATCAAAGTGAATCATAGGCAAAAACCAATCTGCCATACCGGGTGCTGATTTTGTGGTAGTAGAAGCCATAGTTGCTTCTAACTTACCGATACGCGCATTAACGATGCGTTCTACGTCTGCTTCAGTTACATAAGCAGGTTTAGGCACTTGCGCAACGCCTTGAGCATCTACTTTGTAACCAATTGGAGAGAATGGCTCTTTGTCCTTGTAATCAGCATAGCTATCGCTATCACTGTCAAGAGCAACACCACGCGTGTCCACACGTGCACCAGCAGGGGTGTCTTTTTCTTGGTCAGTTGCATCAATTACGCCATCGCCATCTGTGTCAGTTGGGTCAAAAATAGGGCGTTTTTTCAAATCCGCAATATCTGCTTGGATTTGCTCTGCTGGATTAGCCCACCAAAGTGGAGCTGTCTTTTTAGAGTCTTTACCGCCACCAATGTTG
>JAYUQN010000880.1:0-2827 GCA_043756725.1 Saprospiraceae bacterium | reverse complement strand
AGGTAGAAGACAGTAGAGCCGCAAAAGATTATAAATCTTATGCTAAGAAAATCCCTATGATGATAAAAACAAATGGTTTGGGCGCAACCCTAGCATTTGTAAAGTCCAAATCAAGTAAAGAGGCTTATAAAAAAATTTATGAGCAAATAACGGAATGGTTTGAAAAAAACCAAACTTACTTGATGCCCGAGTTTCGTAAAACCGATAAAAAAGAAGATTTAGCTCACCATATTGTAAAATTGGATTCAGCACCTTACCGAGCTGTAACAGTTGAAACATTGGCATTATTTGGTTGGTTACGCCGCTTTGCAGAGGGCTTAATTCAAGGAGAATCCGATGGTGAGTAATTTTAACATTTTCAAATCCGTAAACAATGGAAAAAGGGAAGCTCAAAAAAAGTAAGATATTTATTGGAAAGCGTGAAATATCCGTTCCCCGAGAATTTATCTATGATAGAGAAGAATATAGAAATGTCGAGTGTGAGTTTAAAGAAGAAAATAATAAACTCGTTGAACTTATTGTCATCATTGATGGTAAGCGCATAACTATTTCAAGAGATACTCAAATACAGCAAAAAAAAGAAGAAGCTGCCGAAAAACAAAAAGCTGAAAAAGAAGCCCTACGTCAAGCTGAAATTGCTGAAAAAAAACAAACAAATCAAAGATTTCAACAACCCCAACGACATGAAGGAGAAAAAATAAGAGATAGCTTTGATAATGATAAAGCACGTATTCCAAATGATGTTTGGGCATTAAAATTAAATGAAATTGACAACTTTAATCTGAAACTCAATCATTATGCACGTCTTGAAGTTAAAGAAGATAAAAATGGAAATGAAAAATTAGAATTTCGTTTTTTTCAACAACGAGCTTTTAAAATTGAAGCAAACTTTGGAAAGTTTGCTTTTGAGAATTTAAATAGCCGTCAAATCGCTAATGCAGAGAACTTATTAGGCATAAACAATGTACAAAAGCCTGTTTTTAAACCTAATTGGCGATTAGTAATGGGTCTTGGCGGTTCATCAGTCTATGAAACGTCTATGACTTTACATCATATTTACGGCATACCTTATATTCCAGCAAGTGGTATTAAGGGTGTTTTGAGAAGTTATATTATCAAACAACCACCATTTAATGATAAAGAGGAATTGGCTATTGCTGATAAAGATTTTTGTGATTTATTTGGTTGTCCTGCAAACATTGTAGTTGAGAAGAAACCATATAAAAGTCATTATGAGGAAGCAAGAGGTGGAAAAATAGTTATTTTTGATGCTTTTCCGACTGAAAAACCTAATATACAGGTTGATATTATGAATCCACATTACCCTGATTGGTATGGTAATAAAAAAGATTCAAGTGGTGTTGCTATACCTCCTACTGACACGCAAAGTCCAAATCCTATTATGTTTTTAGTAGTCGAATATACACCTTTCCAGTTTCTATTAGGTGGAGAAATATTAACTTTTAGAAATCAATCTTTAAGTAGTTTATTAGAAAAAGCACTTTCTGAACATGGCATCGGTGCAAAAACCGCAGTCGGCTACGGCTACATGAAATCCTAAAACCCAATGACAATGAAAGATATAAAAGAATTGAAAAAAGGTTTAAAATCTTTAATTGTTGATAGAGTCACCCTATGCCTTGAAGAATTAGAGCGCATCATCAACAATGACAGCCCTAAATACAACAGCGTCATATTGTTGAAATCGCAATACAAAAGCATAAAAACCCAAGAGCTTAACGGCACTTTTAACCCCGCAGTTGATGGCGTATTAAAAGAACAAGTTAAAGACCGTATTCTTACTTTTATCACGGAATTAGAAGAACACGATTTAGATAAAAACGCCTTAGAACCCTCTGGTATCAAAGAACATATTTTAGTTGTTACTAACAGCAAAACGGGTAAATCAGAGATGGAAAAGTTCTTTTCATCTTATGCTTTTAAAAACGTGCGTTATGATTATTCGTGTAAGGTTCAAACGCCTAACGAATGTGATTTGATAATTTTTGATAATCGCCTAATGGATAAAGTCGTACCCAATCCACAAGCGGAGGAGGAATTAAATGACGATATTAAAAGCCATATAAATCTATTGAAAGCCTATCTTGAAAAGACTAAATTCAATATTGTCTATTATGGTGAAATATTATATGTCTTGAATAAATACAGAGATAGAGTAAATGCCGCCAATTCAAAATTTACCCTTTATGCTCGTATCAATGAAACAATAGAATGTATGAAATATTACAAAGAAGAGTGAAAAATACTGAGGGGTATAATCGTAGAGACGTTGCACTGCAACGTCTCTACGTTCCCGCCACCGCACCCACCAACCGCAAATACTTTTTATCATCTTTCCCCCGAACAAAAGCGACAAACTGTATCTGCCCCATAATGCTCCTGTGCAGTTTTTCCATAAACTTATCGGTTGCGAAACCCCGCAAGAGGTTTTCTTCCAATTGTAGCCAATGCCACATTTTTATATCCCGTTTCAAATCTTTGAGGAAAGTGCGACTGACATCGGGCTTGTCGGGTTTCAAGATTAAACCTGTTACTTCGGGGTTTTTAGCGATAGGTGTTAGGCTTGTCTTGGTGTCATTGAGCATAAAGCCTTGAAATTCAATGATTTGTCGAATGGCAGCTTGGGCTTCTTCTACAGGTTTGGTGTCAAAGGAGAAAGTCATGTCATCGGCATAGCGGCTGTACACGGCATCGTAGGCTCGGGCGTGGCTTTGGAGTTTCATGTCCAAATCCAAACACACGAGGTTGGAGAGTATGGGCGATGTGGGCGCACCTGTGGGCAATCTGCCTCGACAAGTGCAAAGTC
>JAYUQN010000879.1:0-2827 GCA_043756725.1 Saprospiraceae bacterium | reverse complement strand
GGATATTGATAAGGAGATTGCGCTTTTTAAACAAGGACTCAATAAAAAATTAACAGCAAAAACTAACAATATTTTAGTATGGATATTAAAGAATAATTTTTATAATTTAACTCTATCAATTGCTGAAAAACTTTCAACTTTTGATGAATTGTTTAATAAAAAAAGAATTATATATCAATTTAGTTCAGAAGAAAAAATTCACCAAATTGGTGATTTTCCACTTGATACTATTGAGGTTTATCTTGAACAAACTAAGGCAGATACGTTGATTTTTATATATCTGCTAGAAGAATTTAACAGAAAGAAAAATAGTTTCCTATTTCCTATAAGTATTGAAATAGATTTTAAAGATAAATTTAAGTATGATATAGTGCAGATAAAGTTTGTTAATGATACTAAATTTAAAACAATTTTATTATCAAAACACTATGATGAACCTTTATCAGATTTTGAAAAAAAAGTAATAATTGATAAATTATTTAAAAATTCATTTATTGATTTAAAAAAGAAAATAGAAGAAAATACCCCCCCTCAGTAAAACACACTATTTTAAGCAAAGTACGGATTTAACAGCCCCGTTAGGGGCGCAATATTGGTAATAAAGTAACACCTCTCTCACACCTTACAGCCCCTTTAGGGGTGCAATATGGGTTAAATGATGGATGTTTTTAACCTTATTACCAATATTTCACCCCTAACGGGGCTTTGAGAGGCTTGGCATTTGTACTTATTACCAATATTTCACCCCTAACGGGGCTTTGGGAGGCTTGTCACTTGTACTTTTTTACCAATATTTCACCCCTAACGGGGCTTTGTGAATAACATTATTAACCGATAAAAAGAGAAAACGATGGCAAACACATATACCCAAATTCATATACAAATGGTATTCGTAGTGAAATACCGTGATGCAATGATAGATGCAGAATGGGAAGATGAATTGTACAAATATATAACGGGTATCATTCAAAAGTATAATCATAAAGTTTTGATAATCAATGGAATGCCTGACCATGTTCATGTTTTTATTGGAATGCGACCCACACAGGCACTATCCGATTTGATGGAAGAAATAAAAAGTAGTTCGTCTGGATGGATAAATGAGAAAAAGTTCTCAAAGCATAAATTTGCTTGGCAAGCCGGATATGCTGCCTTTTCATATACTAAAAGCCATGAAAAAAGGGTGATTGAATATATTAAAAATCAGAAAGAACACCATCAGAAAGTGACTTTTAGAGAGGAGTATATCAAGTTATTAGATTGGGCTGAAATTGAGTTTGATGAAAAGTATATTTTTAAAGACCCTGAATGATTACCAATATTGCACCCCTAACGGGGCTTAAAATTATTCAACTTCCTCCAAAGCCCCGTTAGGGGTGCAATATTGGTAATATAAGGCATAAACATAACCATAAAAATAACACCCCCTCAGTATTATGCGGTGAATAACCCAACTATTCACCGCATAATTTGCGGTGATTAATTAAATAATGACATTATACCCTTAAATTTGCTTAAAAAAAACATGAGCCAATACATACATCAGCTCAAAGATTGGGCAAATTTTAAGTGGGATAATGCTGTTTTACTACCCATTTTGAGCCAAGTGCGCCATAAACAAGGCGTTTTGATGGGCAAAATGATGTCGTTGGGGTTTGACTTGAAACAGGAAGCCTTTTTAGAAACTTTGACTTTAGATGTGTTAAAAACATCAGAAATAGAGGGGGAATTTTTACAGCCCGAACAAGTGCGGTCTTCTCTTGCAAGACATTTGGGTATGGATATTCAAGGTTTAATTCCTTCTGATAGAAATGTGGAGGGCGTGGTAGAAATGATGTTGGATGCGACACAAAAAGCCGATACCCCCCTCAGTATTGAACGCCTTTTTGATTGGCATGCTGCCTTATTTCCGACGGGTAGAAGCGGAATGTATAAAATAACGGTGGGTCATTGGCGCAAAGATGAAACAGGACCTATGCAAGTGGTTTCAGGTGGCATAGGCAAAGAACGTGTTCATTTTCAAGCACCAGAAGCGGGGCGATTAGAAGAAGAAATGGCGGGTTTTATTGCTTTTTTTAAGGGGAAAAAGGAACTCGACCCTGTTTTAAAGGCAGGAATTGCCCATTTATGGTTTATTACGATTCACCCTTTTGATGACGGTAATGGGCGCATAGCAAGAGCCATTACAGATATGCAATTGGCAAAAGCGGATAATAGTACACAGCGTTTTTACAGTATGTCTGCCCAAATTCGGGTAAAAAGAAACGGCTATTACGCCATTTTGGAGCAAACGCAAAAAGGTAATTTGGATATTACAAATTGGTTAAAATGGTTTTTAACGTGCTTAGACGAAGCCTTAGATGCCACGGAAAGTGTTTTAGAAAATGTCCTAAAAAAAGCCCGTTTTTGGAAAAAACATGCTAAAACTGTTTTAAATGACCGTCAAATTCTGGTTTTAAACCGTTTTATGGGGGATTTTGAAGGTAAATTAAATACGTCAAAATGGGCAAAATTAGCAAAATGTTCTACGGATACGGCTTTAAGAGATATTCAAGATTTATTGTCTAAACATATTTTACAAAAAGAGGAATCGGGCGGACGTAGCACCCATTATGTTTTGATGGATTGATTTTACATCGTACCCGCCAAATTTATTTGGCGGCACTGCGAGCCACCACCAAATAAATTTGGTGGGTACGATAGAAAAAAACAAAACTAAAATAAAGAGCACACACTATTGAAACATCATTATAATCAGAAAATAAACTTAAATAAACAATGCAAGTAATCAAACGGACTGGAAAAAAAGAAGACGTTAGCTTTGACA
>JAYUQN010000878.1:0-2828 GCA_043756725.1 Saprospiraceae bacterium | reverse complement strand
AGCGATTTCTAATGTAGAATAAACACGAGGTTTTCGTAGAGACGTTGCACGGCAACGTCTTAGTTTGTGGTCAAAAAATCGCCTAAAGCCAAGACGTTGCACTGCAACGTCTCTACGAAAACCTCGTGGTTATTCTACATTAGAAATTGTTGTTTAATCGGGTTAATTTTCATATATGATAATTTCAATAATTACGCCAATTTGAGAAACGTATATTAACAGTGAAATTTCGGATTCTGCGCTTTTATTTATTTCGCGTTACTAACGAAAAGGGCTGCCTTATCAAAATTCATTGCTTTTACTATCGAAATTTAGGATAAAATTTATATCAGAAAAGAGCGTTTAATTCGCATAAAATAGTAAAATAAAAAACATGTTGCTTACTTTCCTGTGCTACGCTTTTTTAACTCTTTCAAAAGTGGAATGGACATCGCCCCAAACCCACGATTTCGGTGCTATACTGAGGGGGGAGCCAAAGACTCATATTTTTGAATTTAAAAATATTTCTAATGCACCCATCATCATTGACAATGTGCGAGCGGATTGTGGCTGCACGGCTACCGATTGGGAGGAAACGCCCGTTGCTGTGGGTGAAAAAGGTAAAATATCCATTACTTACGATGCCGCTAAAAGTGGCTATTTCAAAAAGAAAATAACGGTTTGGCTACATGGGCAACGCCAATCTGAAAAATTGTGGATAGAAGGGGAGGTGGAATAAGGGCTAATTAACCGTATCACGGACTTTAGTCCAATGCCATTAAGTTAAGGATTTATTGTTCGATTTATTCGAGGTTTATGTAGAGACGTTGCACTGCAACGTCTTAGATTGCGCCCATTTTCACCACAATTAAGACGTTGCACTGCAACGTCTTAGATTGCGCCCATTTTCACCACAATTAAGACGTTCCACTGCAACGTCTTAGATTGCGCCCATTTTCACACAATTAAGACGTTGCAGTGCAACGTCTCTACATAAACCTCGGGTATAAATCCTTAGCTTAATGGCATTGGACTAAAGTCCGTGATACGGTTAAGCCTTTCCATACAAAGCAATATCCAACACTTCTGTCATTCTGTCCACATAGTGGAATGTTAAGCCTGTGATATAACTTTGATTGATTTCTTCAATATCTTTTTTGTTTTCACGACATAAAATAATCTCTTTGCAGCCTGCGCGTTTTGCCGCCAATATCTTTTCTTTTATGCCACCCACAGGCAATACTTTTCCACGCAAAGTGATTTCACCCGTCATAGCCAAATAAGGCTTGATGGCTTTTTTACTGAAAACAGAAGCCAAAGCAGTCATCATGGTAATACCTGCCGACGGACCATCTTTTGGAATAGCCCCTTCTGGAATGTGAATATGGATATCATTTTCTTCAAATACTGAGGGGGTAAAACC
Source organism: Saprospiraceae bacterium (assembly GCA_043756725.1). Classification (GTDB taxonomy): domain Bacteria; phylum Bacteroidota; class Bacteroidia; order Chitinophagales; family Saprospiraceae; genus JAAFJT01. Next base: position 1,426 of record JAYUQN010000878.1, on the reverse strand, counting down.
TAAGGCTTCTGAATTGGATTTCAAAAAACTCAAAGCGGTTGTGGCAGATTCTTTCATCACAGCGCCAAGATTACCCGTCAATATCAAGGCACCTTTGCCTTTTGACAAAGAGCATTCGATGAAAAGTATGTCCCCACCCACGGATGTCCACGCTAAACCTACGGCTACACCCGGTATCTGCTCTTTTTCATAAATATCGTTGCTGAAACGGGCTGCACCCAGCATTTTCTTTAAATCTTCGTTTTTTACTGAGGGGGTGTAATCCTCTTTCATCGCCACTTTTTTAGCAATACTTCGCATAGCAGAAGCAATTTGCCTATCTAAAGAGCGCACACCCGATTCACGCGTATATTCTGAAATGATTTTAGTAATAACCGCTTCTGAGAGTTTAACATCCTTGGGTTTCAAACCATGTTGTTTGCGCTGTTCAGGTATGAGGTGTTGCTTAGCAATTTCCACTTTTTCTTCTACCGAGTAGCCACTAATTCTGATAATTTCCATACGGTCAAGCAAAGCGGGCTGTATGGTTTCAAGCGAATTGGCGGTGGCGATAAACAGGACTTTGCTCAAATCATATTCTAAATCGAGGTAATTATCAAAAAAAGTTGAGTTTTGCTCAGGGTCAAGCACTTCAAGCAATGCGGAAGATGGGTCACCTCTAAAACTTGAACCTACTTTGTCAATTTCATCTAATATAAAAACAGGATTGCAAGTACCCGCTTTTTTCATGCTTTGCACAATGCGCCCTGGCATTGCTCCGATATAAGTTTTCCGATGTCCTCTAATTTCAGCTTCATCGTGCAAACCACCGAGGGACATGCGAATGAACTTGCGTTTTAAAGCATTGGCAACTGATTTACCCAAAGAGGTTTTACCGACGCCTGGGGGTCCGACTAACAGCAAAATTGGGGCTTTCATATCGCCTTTGAGTTTCAAAACAGCAAGGTGTTCGATAATGCGTTCTTTGACATCTTCGAGACCGTAATGGTCGGCATCAAATACTTTTTTTACTTTTTTAAGGTCGAAATTATCTGCTGTATAATCTTCCCACGGCAGGTCGAGTAGGGTTTCAACGTAATTCATCAAAATGGAATACTCTGCCATTTGAGGTGACATACGGCGCAGTTTGGCGACCTCTTTTTCAAATTGGTCGGCTACTGGTTTGCCCCATTTTTTAGTTTTAGCCCGTTCTGAAAGGCGTAAAATATCTTCTTCTTGTGGATTGCCGCCGAGTTCTTCTTGAATGGTACGCAGTTGTTGATTAAGGAAATAATCACGCTGCTGTTTATCCATTTCAGAACGAACTTTAGACTCAATTTCACTCCTCAATTGTAGCAATTGTAATTCACCATCAATATGTTGCACTATCATTTCGGCTTTTTCAGACAAATTATCCAACTCCAGAATCGTTTGTTTGATGGTGCTT
>JAYUQN010000877.1:0-2829 GCA_043756725.1 Saprospiraceae bacterium | reverse complement strand
TAAATCGGCTGAAATAGCCACTTTTAAAACCTCATTACCACCCACGCATTGGGCGATATTGTTGGGTTGTGCTACGATAATGGGTTCGTTTGAAGCGGATAGAATGACAGTAAAAGCCACGTTGAAAAGGCATGCCATGAAGGCAGATTTTGAAATAAGTTGCATAGTTTTCTCTTTTTTGGATGAAAAAAAGGTTAAAGAATACCCTAAAAAGGTCAAAAACTATTCCAAGATTTTTTTTAATAATTCAATACCCTGCTCTATCTCACGCTCATTAATAGAAGCAAAACCCAAACGCATAGAATTTAAAATAACATTATCTGTGTTATACATTGTCCCATTATTGATTTTTAAGCCTTTTAAAAACGCTTTTTCACTCAAAATAGGCAGCGATACTGAGGGGTCAAATTTTGCCCAAACTGCCATCAAACCGTTGGCGATTTGGAGGAAAAGAGTAGCTTTTGCGGTTTTGTCAAGGTTTAAAATAGTTTTAAATGGTAGCATTGATTTCTAAATTTTGATGCACCTTAAAGACAAACAAGGTTTTGAAAATCGGACAAACCTTTTAATTTTTTTTACAGGCATTAAAAAACTTAACTGGACTATTCAGAATATTAAAAGTGGCTCTTTCAAATAGTCCTACAAATTTATACTTTTGTGGCATTATTTCAAATTAAAATAAAATGGCTATCAACCTACAACCCACTTTAGAAAACGACTTGTTATTCTTGCGTCCCTTAAAAGAAGATGATTTTGAAAACCTTTTCAAAGTGGCATCCGACCCCCTTATTTGGGAACTGCATCCTGTGAAAGACCGCAGTCAAAGAGAGGGTTTTGAGGCATTTTTCAAAGAAGCCCTTGCTATGCACAGCGCATTTGTCGCGATTGATAAAAAAACGGGTGACATCATCGGCACATCCCGCTACAACCCCGTACCAGAAACGGATAATGCGATTGAAATCGGTTGGACGTTTTTAGCCCGCACCTATTGGGGCGGCACATATAATCAATCTATGAAAAAATTGATGATGGATTATGCTTTTCAATACGTTGATAATGTCCTGTTTTTCATCAATGAAAAAAATTGGCGGTCACGTAAAGCGGTTGAAAAGATTTGGGGTGTTCGCATTGTGGCATTGGAAGGGAAGATGATTGACCCTCGTTCGCCTGTTGGGGTTATTTATAAAGTTAGTAAAAAGGGTGAAAATACTGAATTACAGATTTGACAACTTTTGAAAAGTTGTCAAATCTTGCAAATTGTCAAAGAACAGAATTTTTATAAATTATTGAAAATCAATAAAATATGATAGCTAAGACACCACGACCACCTTATTATGCCGTTATTTTCACCACTACAAGAACGGAAGGGGATAATGGCTACGGTGAAACAGCCAAACAGATGGCAGAACTTGCGGCAACTATGCCCGGTTATTTAGGCGCAGAAAGTGCCCGAGAAGAAGTCGGCATCACCGTTTCGTATTGGAAAGATTTGGAGAGCATCAAAAACTGGAAATACCAGATGGAACATGCCGAGGCTCGTGACAAAGGACGTGAAATTTGGTACGCTGCCTACCGTTTGCGCATTGCTTTGGTAGAACGGGATTATGGTTTTGAACGCATTGATTAATATTTCATAAAAATACATTTTCAACCAATGGCAAAATTTTTTGAAAAGCTAAGTGAAACCCTCAAAGATTTCATCACCGAACAAAAAATGTTTTTCACCGCCACAGCCCCCGATGAAGGACGCATAAATCTGTCTCCAAAAGGCACAGATTCTTTTCGTATTTTAGATGAAAAAACGGTGGCTTATCTTGATTTGACGGGTAGTGGCAATGAATCTTCTGCACATATTCAGCAAAATGGGCGCATGACTTTTATGTTTTGTAGTTTTCAAGGGAATCCCTTGATTTTAAGACTTTATGGTCAAGGCGAAGTGGTGAAAAAAGGGAGCGAAAGGTGGTATGAGTTGTATCCTCATTTTACACATTATGCAGGTGAACGTCAAATAATCGTGTTGCATATAGCGTCTGTGCAAACGTCTTGCGGCTATGGTGTGCCTGTTTATGACTATCAAGAAGACCGCACAAGGCTCACTGTTTGGACAAAACCCGAACGGATTGAAGCGTATTGGAAAGAGAAAAATCAAACCAGTATTGATGGTTTGCCGACACATATTTTATAAAGTAATTCACCGATGATTTTATGACATGGGTTGTTTTTTATGGTGCACAAGAGGGTGAAAATGAAGAGCAAGCATATTAAAGTTATAAAACTTTGAACTTGCGGAAAAAAGGCAGAGATTTGCTGTAAAATATATAAAGAATGAAAAACTTACCAGTTGGTATCTATACACTTTCAAAAATTGTCAATAATAACAGTATTTATGTTGACAAAACAGAATTGGTTCATAAACTAATAAGCAATCCGCTTTATTATTTTTTGTCACGTCCACGACGTTTCGGAAAATCGCTATTGGTGGATACCTTAGAAGAGGTTTTTACAGGAAATAAAAAACTTTTTCAAGGGCTTTGGATAGAAGATAAAATTGAGTGGGAAGCCTATCCTATTGTTCGGCTTTCATTTGATAAGCTTAATACATCCGAGGGGAAATTTGAAAACAGTTTAAGTGCAGCTCTTCAAGATATAGGAAAAGAGCAAAATATAAAATTAGAAAATACCTATTTCAAATCAGTAGCCAATGAACTGATAACGATAATGTCAAAAAGAGCAGGCAAAGGCGTCGTCATTTTGATTGATGAATATGATAGACCTTTGATAGACCATTTGAAAACCGACCTTGCAGAGACGAATAGGGAAATAATACGA
>JAYUQN010000876.1:0-2830 GCA_043756725.1 Saprospiraceae bacterium | reverse complement strand
ATGAGCTGCCCCAAAAGCTGCAAAAACGTTTACCTTTTATGATTAAAAATAATTGGTTGATGACTTATACCACTTTGGAAGGCTTAAAAGACACATTTGAAAGGGTGGAAAGGCAAGCCGCTTTCCCGGGAAATTTCGGCAATGCGGTGCATCACCTTGAAGTTTATATGGAAGAATTTGATGAAGAATTTAATAATTTTTTTCCAGATCTGATGGCATTTTGTAAGAATAAGTATTAAAAGTAGCTCATTGTTGCTGTAATTTTTCGTCTGCAATTGTAGAGACGTTGCACTGCAACGTCTCTACGTGTTTCATTTTAACAAGGTTATTGTAAAAAAATCCCCCTTGCACACACAAAATTACAGCAACTAAAAAATGCAAATTTAAGTCTAAATTTGGGTAAATACTGAGGGGTAAATTTGACTTATATTTATTCCAATTTAAACTTAATAGGTAAAACTACAACCGATGCAACATTGACCCCTTCTTTTTGAGCCGCTTTCCATTTTTTTAATAGTTTGACAACCCGCAAACATTCTGCATCTATGCCTTTTGTAACACCATTTTTAATACGAATATCCCGCACACTATTATCTTTACAAATGAATAATTCAACCATGACTGTCCCGCCAATTCTATTTTCACGTGCCTCTTTTTCATATTTAATATTTTGAGCCAATGATTGAAACATAGCTTTCATGCCATCCGCATATTCTGCCTGTTTAGAATAAGGAATTGTGGGTATTTCATTACCTTCACTATCAAAACATCTACTTGCTTTTAGGGTATCTAAATAATAAACCTCTTGGCGTTTGGTTTTTCGATTAGCGTGATACGTTGTTAGTGTATCATGCAATTTATCGCCGAAATAACTACCTTTGATTTTAAGTTCGCCTGTCTCAAACCATTCCATGTATGTACCACTTCGAAAAAAAATGGAATCTACTTTTTTATGGGTGCGTTGATTGGAGGTTATTTCTTGACCATTGATAGTTGTATAACCAACCACAACTAATTCATTTTTATCTGAAAAAGGCAGTTTTCTATAACTTTGTGCGTATTTTCTTGAACCAGACATAAAGTAGCCTTCTCGTTGTTCAAAATTGTTTTTCACGATTCTGACAATGTAGTAAGAGGCGAGGTTTTTATCTTTTACTTGTTGCTCACAATCATTAAAGTAAAGGGTATCTTTTTGAGCTATAAGAGAAAAAGGGAGAAAAAAAAGGAATCCTAATGTGACAAAAATGTTGTTATTCATGTTTTTTAGATTATAATTTATAAATTGATTGCTTGAATTTGACGAATTTCACCAATCTGAGTTTTGACAAACGTATTTCGTCAGCCTATAGATTGGTGAAATTCGTAGGATTTGTAGCTCTATTTAAGCGTCGCACAAACCGCCGCAATACGCTTTATGGCTTCTCGCAATTGCGCTTCGCTTGCCGCATAGCTCAATCGGAAACAATTGGGTTCTCCAAAAGCACCGCCGCTGACTAAGCCGACATAAGCTGTTGTCATGACGAAATCGCAAAAATCATCAGCATTGCGGATAAGGGTATCGCCAGAAGTGGTGCCGAAATAATCGCTAATGTCTGGGAAAACATAAAACGCACCTTGCGGTGTTGGCACTTTAAAACCCGGGATTTCACTCAATAAACCGACAACCATATCACGGCGTTTTTTAAATTCATCCCGCATTTTCCAAGTGGCATCCAAAGGCGAATTTAGCGCAACAACAGCTGCTTTTTGGCTGAAAGAATTGGCACCACTTGTATATTGTCCTTGTATTTTATTACAAGCGTCCACCACCCATTTGGGTCCACCAATATAACCCAAACGCCAGCCTGTCATGGCAAAACCTTTGGCAAAACCATTGACTGTGATGGTACGGTCTCTCACTATGTCGAAGGCTCCAATGCTGTAATGACCGCCTACGTAGTTGATATATTCATAAATTTCATCTGAAACGATGTAAATATCATCGTGTTTGGCAACGACTTCTGCAATTTCACGCAATTCAGATTTGTCAAACACAGAACCTGAGGGGTTGCAAGGAGAACTAAACAAAACCATTTTAGTGCGCTCGGTAATAGCGGATTCCAATTGTTCTGCTGTTACTTTAAAATCTTGATCCACACCTGCGCTCACGATAACGGGCGTTGCGCCTGTCATTTTCACGATTTCAATATAACTCACCCAATAGGGGGCAAGGATGATACATTCGTCGCCTTCTTCCAACAAGGCAAAACAGACATTAGAAATAGATTGCTTGGCTCCATTGCTGACGATGATTTGATTGGGTGCATAGTCAAGGTCATTATCCCGTTTAAATTTCTTTGAAATAGCATCCAACAAGTCGGGAATACCTGGCACAGGCGTGTATTTTGTGAATCCCTCAGTAAGTGCCTTGATAGCCGCCATTTTAATATGGTCGGGCGTATCGAAATCGGGTTCACCAATGCTAAGGCTGATAACATCATGCCCTTGTGCTTTGAGATTGCGCGCCATTTGCGCCATTTTCAATGTTTCGCTTTCCGACAAATTGCGAACCATCGAACTCAAACGAGATTTAGTTTCAACTGACATTTTTTCTCTGTTTTAATGGATAATAAATTAATTGGTACTGGGTAATGAATAATAGGTAATGAGTAATGCGAATAATGGGTTAAAAGCCCCCTTCCCGATTTCATCTGGATGTACCATGAGCATACGTTTAGCTTAAAATTTAAGGTAGTTTTATAAAATTAGTGGGTTTAAGTTGTCAAAATCTAAAAACCCGAAGGGTTTGAACGTGAATAACCCTCGATGAAATCGGGGGGCGGTGTGCGGG
>JAYUQN010000875.1:0-2831 GCA_043756725.1 Saprospiraceae bacterium | reverse complement strand
CTGTTCGTGGGCGCAAGGATTTTCCTTTGCTTTTTGATGTAAATCATCAGCCTAAAAAGGCGTATTGGGAGGTGGTGAAGTTTTAGTAGTACCTCCCTCAGTATTTTGCATAAAAAAAGCGGCTTCTGGTGGGAAGCCGCTTTTTTTATTATAAATTATTCCGTTTGAATCGTAATTTCTCCATTGGGTAAATCTAAACAGAACTTTCGTTTTTTCAAAAAGTCGAGACCTAAAACGCCATCGTAATTTGACGTAATGCCATGTGCTATGAAATCATACACTTGGACTTCAAAATTCCTTTCAGTGACACCTAAAACTTCAAATGTGGGTAATTCATAAATTTCCGTAATAATAATTCCATTTGATGTTTCAACTTCAACCCGTTGTTTACTTTTACCCAGTGAAAAACCAAACAAATGAAGCGCATTGCTATCAATTGTTGTATGTGGTGCCGCCGTATCTAAGGCAACAAGCAATTCATTTTTCCCGTTAATCAAGGCTTCTAACACGACAACTTCTTCCTCGTCGGGAATCGGAATAGCGATTTTTTTCATAAGCGTTTCATTATTCCAATGCGGCGCATCGCCGTTAATTGACCCGTAAAAACTAAGCGAATACGGTCAAAACCAGTGGTTTTTTCTTTGCCCAGATAGCATACTTCTTTTTTATCTGTGCTGTGATATAAAACCACACCGCCTAACACGATGCCTTTTTCAGACTTCGGATTACCCAATAACACCCATTCATTGGGGTAACGGTGCTGTATTGTTTTAAAACTAACAGTTTGCATTGTGTATTTTTTTACAATTCTCTAAAATAACAAAAGACATTCAAAGATAGTTGCATAATCACCCAAACAAGAACTCAAAGTTAGGTAAAGTGTTATCAATTGTCCAAGTTTAAAACGACTAAATTCAAGTCTTTCTTTTACCCCCTCAGTATTCGGATAGAATACGGGCATTTTTTGACAATAAAGTGCAGCCTTTTGTCCGAAAAACACGGGGCAAGCAATTGGAACGGGTGCTTTTTGTGAAAGCGGTGGGCGGTGTACCCCCTCAGTATTTTGCATAAAAAAGCGGCTTCGGGTGGGAAGTCGCTTTTTTTGTGCAAACACATTAATTTATCAATAAATTGAAATAAAATTTATGTTTTGAGAATTGTGAATTTCTAATAAAGACGATTTAGCTTCGCACTTCTTAAAAAGGGGAAATGATTAATATTGATTCAATTGACAATTTATGGAGAAACTATTACCTTTGCCTAAGTCTATCAATCTTGAACAACTTCGAGAAAATTTAGATTTTATTGTTGCCTCAATGTCCGCCTATATGTGTGATTGTCTTGTCGCCTGTCTTTCCGAAGAAAATCACAAGACTGGTTTGATTTTGAAAGTTGAAACAGAAGATAAAAAATACAATTTTCGCATCGAATGGACAACAAAAGTAACGCCATATCTTATTGGTGCAACGCGAGATGAAGAACGGACAACAGAATGGGCGGCTATGGGCTTGGCACTTCTTTTAGTGCGTGAATTGACAGAATACCCGTATATTTGCACAAGCCACAAAAAAACTGGTATAGATTTTTTTCTATCAAAGAATGCAGATGAAATGGCACGAGATGCCCGTTTAGAAATTTCAGGCATCAGAAAAGAGAGCCTTACGAATACACTTAAACGAAGGCTTGTTATTAAAAAAAGACAAACAGAAGCCTCTGATGCTTTAAATAAGCCTGTTTTTATTTCAATAACAGAATTTAGTGAACCAAAATCATTATTTGTAAAAAAATGACTGAATTAGAAAAAGCTAAAATAATACATGAAAAGGCTATGGCTTTATCTCAAGAGGCTATAATGGCAAGAGTTTGGAACGACGAAACCAAAGCTCAGATACTCTATAAACAGTCTTTCGATTTAGAACGAGAAGCTGCCTATATCTATGCGGAACGGTTTGATAAAGAACCGATTCGGTCTATCCTATATCGCTCGGCGGCAAGTTTAGCGATTGAATGTCTCTTGTATCAAGAAGCGGATTTATTGATTCAGCAAGGACAATCAAGCCAAACACCTATTGATGTCATGGATGACTTTCAAGAATTGAAAGACAAAATGCGGCTTTCAAATAAAAAACAAGAAGAACCCTTTTGGATTAGTGGCGTTTTAAAGCGCGTTGACGCGGAAAAAAATACAATTAAATTGGCTTCAAAAGCAACTGATACGATTCCGCAAACAGATTATACGATAAATGTCGTGTCTGAAACTTTGAACAAATTAGTAAAAAATTATTGGGGCGATATTATCAATGTCTATATCAAACCGAAAGTTAAAAAAGGGAAACAACATCAGTATGAATTGATTGAGGTGAGTTGACATACCCCCCTCAGTATTTTTGCCTTTTTAACAGACAAACGCTTGATTATCTCTTTGATAATCAAGCGTTTGTGGTTTTATGACCCCGCAGTATTTGGATAGAATACTGGCATTTTTTGACCATAAAGTGCAGCCTTTTGTCCAAAAAACACGGGGCAAGCAATTGGGGCGGGTGCTTTTTGTGAAAGCGGTGGGCGGTGTACCCCCTCAGTATTTTGCATAAAAAAAGCGGCTTCTAATGATAAGTTGCTTTTTTTATGCTTGTTTAAATTCTTGAAAACTGTTGCACTGCAATCGGCGTGTCAAATTTGAATTGATAGGTTAAGTTCGGATTAAGTATAATTGTTTCTTTATCATTAGGCACATCAAAAGCAAAGAGTTTAATATTCAAGGCGTTTGCAATTTGTGTAAGTGTATGAATTTCAAAATTATGTGTTCCACTCAGCCATTTAGTAATGACAGA
>JAYUQN010000874.1:0-7564 GCA_043756725.1 Saprospiraceae bacterium | reverse complement strand
ACAACAATACAACAATACAACAATACAACAATACAACAATACAACAATACAACAATACAACAATACAACAATACAACAATACAACAATACAACTTAACCTTCCAATTTTTTCACCCTTTTAGCCAAATCGGGTAAGTTTTTAAAAATAGCATAAGCGCGTAAATATTCTGTATAGCCCAAAGCGGGTGAACCATACAATTTACTGCCAGAAACTATATGCGACCCCACTCCCGTTTGCGCTTGAATCTGAACATTGTCACCTATTGAAAGATGCCCTGCTATACCTACTTGCCCGCCGATACGACAATTCTTACCGATTTTGCTACTACCCGCTATGCCCGTTTGCGCCGCTATTACTGTATTTTCACCAATCTCAACATTGTGGGCTATTTGGATAAGATTATCCAATTTTACGCCTTTGCGGATTATTGTTGAGCCAATAGTGCCTCTATCAATGGTTGTATTTGCCCCAATTTCAACATCTTCTTCTATAACAACATTGCCGACATGGTGTATTTTTTTATATCTACCATCGGCTTGTGGTGCAAATCCAAAACCGTCAGAACCAATAACACAACCCGAGTGAAAAATGCAACGAGAACCAATTTGGGTATTTGCATAAATTTTCACACCTGAATAGAAGATACAATCAACGCCAATTTCAACATTTTCACCAATAGAAACTTGTGGATAAATCAAACAGTTATCATTTATTTTACTGTCTTTTCCAATCACGGTGAAATCGCCGACTGATACGTTTTTGCCTAAAAATACTGAGGGGGGTATAGATGCTTTATCTGAAACCCGAGCGTTGATTGGTGTAGCAGCTTTTCCAAATTTTTCTAATAAAAAAGTCAAAGAATTATAAACATTTTCAACGCGGATTAAAGTTGCGGCTATTTTTTCTTTGGGTTGAAAAGTATTACTGACCAATAAAATAGAGGCTTCAGTAGTGTAGGCAAAAGATTCGTACTGGTCATTGCCAAGAAAGCAAATTTCACCTGCTTTACCTGTTTCAATTTTACCTGCTTGCGATACAGATACTGAGGGGTCTCCTTCCACCGTACCATTGAGGATATGTGCTAATTCAAGAGCTGTTATTTTCATAGTGCAAAATTAGAACAAGTTTTTGATTTTTAATAATATTCTAAATGTTTGATTATCAATGTTTTAAATAGTTAAATAACCTAAATAAGTTAATATATACTGATAAATAAAATTCATATACTAACTTTACATAAAAATTCACAATATAAAATCCATTTATATTTTAAATCAATATAAATGTTGTAAAATACACAAGTAGAATGTCTCTAATTAAGATAGGGGTTTTCATGAATCCTTGGTCAAAACTCTACGCTTTTTTTGCCCAGAAAGAAATAAAACGATTAACAAACGCTGAAACGGTTATCGCTTATTTTTACCACGAAAAAGAACTGAATCAAGCTCTTTTATCGGGCGAGATTCAACTTGTTTGTACCTCATTATGTACTTTGCCCACGCAATTACAAAAGGGTATCACCATCGCTGCCTTATCTGACCGCCTTAATGCTGCTTACAGTATTGTGATCAATTCTACTTTTGTGGATGCTGAAAAAACACTCAAGATAAAAGAAAAGGCAAAAATTTGTGTAGATTCAGATATTAACAAGGCGCAATTAAATGATATTCGAGCAGATTTTGAAATTTCAGTAAAAGAGCAAACACCCATAGATACGCTCAATGATTTATATTCTAAACAGTTTGAAGCGTGTTTGCTTCCCTCGGCTTCTAAATACCTTTTCGATATTAATGAAAACGAGTATAAAATTGTGTCTATTAGCCCTAAAGAATTTGTTCCCGAAGCAGGCAGGGGTGTTGCTGCTTTCCTAACTGCAGCAGATGATATAACAACACGCCGCCTTTTGAAACCCCTTCATCACCCTGCGGTTTCAGCAGTAACGAATATAGAGAGGCAGGTAAAATCACTCTTTAATGATGAAAATATAGGCGCATACTGCCAAAAAGATGAAGATAATAACTATCACCTCTGGGCTGTTGCATTAGTTGAGGGTGTTGTTCGCCGTACTCGATTGTCGCAAAGTACCCATTTTGGCATGGCAGAGCGTTGTAAAGAACTTTTATTACAGCAACAATAAAAAGAGCTATGGCTTTAAAATTTAAATGCGTTCCATTCGATAAACTGTCCGTACCTGAATTATACGACATTATGGCATTACGCCAAGAAGTCTTTGTTGTCGAACAAAACTGTGCCTATCTTGATGCCGATGGTAAAGATTTGACAGGATGGCATTTAATGGGTCAAAATACGGAGGGGGTATTAGTAGCCTATACGCGATTGCTGCCAAAAGGTGTGGCTTATGATAGTTATGCTTCTATTGGTCGTGTAGTTAGTTCGCCCAAAGTACGGGGGCTGGGTTATGGTAAAGTTTTGATGAAAGAGAGCATTTTACAAATAAAAAAACGATTTCCAAACCAACCCGTTAAAATTGGTGCACAATCCTATCTTTTAAAATTTTATCAATCACTCGGCTTCGAATCCGCGGGTGAAGAATATTTGGAAGATGGTATTCCGCATACATCAATGGTCTTGACTGGTGATTAACTAATAACAAACCGCCAAACGGGCAGCCAAAGCGGCATTGTTTAAGACGAGTTGAATATTAGTTTTCAAGCTCAACCCTTCGGTCATGTGTTCAATTTGAGACAATAAAAAAGGGGTAATGTGTTTGCCTTTCACACCCTGTGCGTTGGCATGGCGCAAAGCTTTTTCAAGGGCATGGTTAATTTTATTGGGGTCAGCTTCGTATTCGTATGGCACAGGATTGGCAATAACGACCCCGCCTTTCAACGGAATAGACCATTTGGCTTTCAACATAGCTGCCAACTCCACCTCAGTATCCACACGATAATCTACACCAAACCCGCTTTTTCGGGTAAAAAAAGCGGGAAAATCATTTGTTTGAAAACCTATGACAGGCACCCCATGCGTTTCAAGATATTCTAATGTCAAACCAATGTCGAGTATGGACTTTGCTCCTGAACACACAACAGCCACATCTGTTTGCGAAAGCTCTTGCAAATCGGCTGAAATGTCAAATGTATCACCTGCGCCAAGATGTACGCCACCAATGCCACCCGTTGCAAAAATACGGATACCTGCTAAACTGGCAATGATCATGGTGGAAGCCACAGTGGTAGCGCCGTTCAATTTTCGAGCAACCAACATCGGTATATCGCGACGACTGGCTTTGGTGACGCTTTGCCCTTGCTTGCCGAGAATTTCAATATCATCAAGACTTAAACCCGCTTTTAATTTTCCGTTGATGATAGCAATAGTAGCGGGCGTTGCGCCATTTTCACGCACCCTGTTTTCAACTTGCAAGGCTGTTTCCACATTTTGTGGATAAGGCATGCCGTGTGAAATAATGGTGGATTCGAGAGCAACAATAGGTTTGCCTTCTTTCAAAGCAGCTTTTACAGAAGGCGATAATTCGAGCAGTTTAGTTTGGTTTTTCATGTTTTATGCTATTAAAAAAGGGGTTGTTTACAGTGAAACACCCCCTCAGTATCTTGATATAAATAATGGATTTTTAACCCTTTCGCTTATTTATTTCATCTCGTACTAAAGCGGCTTGCTCGTAATCTTCATTGGCTAACACCTCACTCAACATTCGTTGCAATTCATCGAGGCTTAAATGCGCCAATTGCCCACGACTGTCTGAGGCTCTGCCACCACTGGTGGGTGCGTTGGCAGGTGTCCGAGGTGCTTTACTGGCTTTGCTACTCGTTGCACTCTCTTCGGGCTCTTCTAAAACGACACCTGCTGCTTCGAGGATAAATTCGTAGGTATATATGGGACAATTGAAACGAACAGCCATTGCCAAAGCATCGCTTGTTCGGGAATCAATTTCGTAGCTATCCCCGCCTTTTGAACATATCAAACGGGCATAAAATACGCCATCAAGTAGATTGCTTATGACCACTTCTTTCAGTTCGATGTTAAAAGTATCGAGCGTATTTTTAAAAAGGTCATGTGTTAAAGGACGATTTGGCAACATCCGCTCAACGGCTACGGCTATAGCTTGGGCTTCAAAAGCACCAATGATGATAGGCAAGCGACGGTTACCACCCCGTTCTCCCAACACAACTGCGTAGTTATGGGTTTGAGTCATACTTGGTTGCAGACCTACTATATCTAAAGGAATTTTTCTCATAAAAAACAAGTCAAAACTTTACAATGAATTGGGAAAACAGCCACCCCCTCTTTATGATTCCTTTCCTGTAGGAATTCCTTCGGAACGGACATTTTTGGGTAGCGTATCCTATTGTGTTAATATGGGAAGATGCAAAAAATAATCTACGTGTCAGATTGAAAATCAGAAAAAGATTTGTTTTTCTTTGAAATAAAATTCATTTATTTCAAAGAAAACAAATTTTCTACTTTTTTGACGTCGTGTGAGTAGTTTATTTTTTTCACAATCTTTACATTTAATAGATATTTAAGAAATGATAAATTCGCAATTATCTGATAATCAATTACTTGTGAATTCGTCAAAGATAATTCACCACTCATCATTTTCAAAGATATAAATTTAATAGATATTGTGCAATTTTACAATGCTATTAACGCTAAAAAGGTTGCAAAGTTAATTTTTTTTCATTAAAAAATGGATAATAGATAGGGGATATTGTATAATTTGCAAACTCTGTATTGAAAATTTTACCCATTTCACGTTGTCCATTCCCTGTTTTTGAAAAATAGCATTATTTTTGACTACCTTTTTTACAGTATTAAAAATATTAGAAAACTATACAAAATGTTATTCACAATGAAAAATTATCTTCTCGCATGCCTTGTGCTGTGCGCTTCCTCGCTTTTGGCTCAAAACACTTCTGTTACTACCACCCAAGAAACCAAACAAGTGGTAGAGCGTGAAAAAGATGGCAAAAAGTGGAAAATGACACTCAGAAATTACGAAGTTGAGCAATTGACTTTAAATGGTAAAGTGATTCCTGCCAGTGATTATCCCGAGCATCAAAATGTTATTGATGCTTTGCGCGCCACCGCTTTTGGTTATGAAATGCCTTCAGAAGTAGCGTCAACCACTACCTCAAAAGGTGTCCTTTCAACCACAAGTTACGAATATTCAGAATCACACGTTTTGACACCCGAACAAAAATACGTTAATTGGAAAATTGAAGAAGAGCTTAAAAACGATAAAATTTTGGGGAACAATGGCAAATCTTTTCAATTTGAATTGACTGAAACAAGCCTAACTATCAACGGCAAACAACAGCCAAAAGATGTACTTGATAAATATGTTAATATTTACTATACTTATTCTGGCGAACAACGGTGTAATGGTTGTACGTTTAGAATATCTTTCAATCGGCAAGCAGAGAAATCAGCGGGTTGGTAGAAAAATTAAGCTTTAGTCTGTAAATATGCGTTTGCATCTTTAATATTTTACCCATAATATATCGTAATTACTTAGCCGTATGATGGACTTCAGTCCGTCATACGGCTAAGTAATTACCAATTAATCATCTCAATTGCAACAAAGCCACATTCTCCACATGATGTGTATGCGGAAACATATCCACAGGGCGCACTTTCACGACATCATATTTTTCATGTAAAAGCGCAATATCTCGTGCTTGTGTAGCAGGATTACAGCTCACATATATCAATTTAGGCGTTTCCAATTTCAAAAGCATATTGACGACGGAGGGGTGCATACCTGCCCGAGGCGGGTCGGTGATGAGTATATCGGGCTTGCCATGTTTTTCTGCAAATTCAGCAGTAAGTATATTTTTCACATCACCAGCATAAAAAGTGGTATTGAGCAAGCCGTTCCGTTCTGCATTGTCTTTTGCATCGGCAATAGCGGGAGCAATTTCTTCAATACCTACCACATGCCGTACTTTTTTAGCAATGTATAAAGCAATACTCCCTATGCCTGTATAAAGGTCATAAACATTTTCTGTGCCTTGAAAATCCGCAAAATCTACAACGGTATCAAACAATCGCTCTGCTTGCTTGGTATTGGTCTGAAAAAATGATTTTGGTCCGATATGAAAAAGAACATCTCCTAATTTTTCCTCGATATAAGGCTTCCCATAATACAAGTGCATAGGCAAATCAAGGACATAATCGTTGACTTTATAGTTGATGCAATATATTAAGGTTGTGATATTTGGGAAAATTTCTAAAATAGCGTCTAAGAATTTTTTTCGTTTTTCTTCATCGTCGGAGTGAAAACTCACGATAAGCATAATTTCACCCAAAGTTGTGATACGAATCATGATATGCCGCATATAACCACGTTGCTCTTTGAGGTCATAAAACGACAAGCCTTGCTCGTAAGCAATGTCTTTTATGGTGTTGCGCAGATGATTAGAAGGGTCGGGTTGTAGCCAACACTTATTGATATTCAATATTTTATCAAAAGCTCCCGGGCGGTGAAATCCTAATACGTCCTCTCTATTTGAAACGCCTGTTTGCACTTCCTCATGCGTCAGCCAGCGTTTATTTGAAAAAGTATATTCCAATTTGTTACGGTAAAACGTACTTTCAACCCCGCCGAGAATGGGTAACCACTCGCCAACAGGCACTTTTGCAAGGTGTTTAAACGTATTTTCAACCAAATCTTGCTTGTGGCGCAATTGCGATTCGTAGGTAATATGCTGCCAACGACAACCGCCACAGAGGTTGAAATGCTCACAAAACGGCTCGGTGCGGTCTTCTGAAAGTTGATGTATTTTTATCGTTGTTCCTTCCGAATAGCCACTTTTTTCTTTGTGCAGTTTCACATCCACAATGTCGCCCGGTGCAGCATTTTCAACAAAAACGACCATGCCATCGGCATCACGCCCTACGGCTTTTCCTTTATCAGCAATGCCCGTAATGACGACTTTTTCAAGTAATTTGACCTTTTTTTTCTTTGCGTTGTTGTCCATATTGGTTATGTTGCGAAGCAATTTCTGTTTATAAGTTTATGATAATCAGTAGATTGTGTAATTTTTTCTGTCTTTTGTGGTGCGAAGATACGCAATTTTATGTTTTTTACTCCCTCCTCAGTCATGCTTTTAGCTTGATGGAGCGTTTGCACCATATTTTCGTCTTTTCATAAATAAAAATCGCATAACTCATTGCGACCAATGTTTTATGCGATTTTTACTTTTATTAAAATCACCTTTAAAATTTATTATTCATAGATTGTTTTTCAATCACAGCAATAACAAAAGACACGGGTTTTGAAAATAAATCAGCAATAGCCTCGACTGCATAACCATTTGCATGAAGCTGGGCTACCGCAGATGTTATGCTTTTGAGTTCTGCTTTAGCTTGATTTTCAGCTGCTTTAGCTTGATTTTCAACTTTTTTTAACTGATTTTCAACTTTCTTGATTCTACGTATTGCTTGAGCCTCATATTTTTGTATGATATACTCTCTTATTGATATGGCTTCCATGATATTATCTTTAAAAATTATTTTATCCAATTTTTTACCAAAGTTAAGGTCATTTTCTGGATTTTCAAAGGGAAGATAAATATTTAT
>JAYUQN010000873.1:0-7568 GCA_043756725.1 Saprospiraceae bacterium | reverse complement strand
GATGTCCCAGGCTTAAATTCTCACACCTATTCGGCACCCCTCGACCCTCGCTTAGACTGGACAGTTGGGCGACAAGGTATCCAATACTTAGATTGGGGGTTGCAAACGGCTGGTTATGTTCGGGATGGCGCGTATGCAGGGCTTTTTTCACCGAAGAAAAATGCACCTTATAAAAGTGATGTGGGTAAAACAGCAGGCTCAAACCCACGCCAAAATGCCAATAACTACCGCATGATTCGCTATGCCCACGTCTTGTTGATGTTGGCAGAGTGTGAAGTAGAAGTAGGTACGGTTGAAAAAGCAAGAGAATATACCAATTTGATTAGAAAACGGGCTGCAAATGTCGCAGGTTTCAACATAACGCCCGTTACTCAACCCAATTATAAAATTGGAGAATACACAGCCGCTTGGACAGACAAAGCCGCTGCCCGTGAAGCTGTTCGCACAGAAACCCGCTTAGAATTAGCAATGGAAGGACACCGTTTCTTCGATTTAGTCCGTTGGAAAGTGGCTGACAAAGTCATCAATGATTACATCACTGTTGAGCAAACCAAGCGGACGTATTTGAAAGGCGCAAAATTTGTAGCTGGCAAACATGAATATTTCCCGATTCCTCAAGCTGAAATTATCAATAGTAGCTTGGATGGAAAAGCTACTTTGAAGCAGAACCCGGGATATTAACCGTATGACGGACTTCAGTCCGTCGAAGTAATTATTTAGCAGTAGCCACTTGACGTGTTGACAGGAGCCACGAATTTACGAATTTCACTAATTTCACTAATTTACATGTTGACAGATTAAAATAATTGTCAACATGTAAATTAGTAAAATTCGTCAAATTCGTAAATTCATGGCTCCTGTCAACACGTCAAGTGGCTACTGCTAAATAATTACCTTTTTCTTTAAAATTATTAATATTCAAACCCTCCTCATTACGTACAACCTCAGCTTTACTCGTTCCAGTATATTGAATAATTAAATTAAAATCCTGTCCTTCAATAATATTATCACGTTCAAACACCTCAAAATCAAAACTAATAGGAAAAACCAAATAACGGTATTTATGAGGATTAAGACGCATTTTATCTATAATATGATATTTTTCACCCTTTTCAATTTCATCTAAAAACAAACTCTTAGGTTTCACTTTATGAAAAAGATAATAGTCAATGCCAATTAATTCTTTTAAAACTGTATCTTCTGGATAATTTTTAGCGGCATAATCATTTAAAATTTCAAAAACATCCGTCAAATTATACTTGTGAAAATCTCGCTTTTCAACAAAAAATTCGCCGAGACCGCTTAAAAAATCGAAAATACTGTAATGAGTGGTCACATATTTGAGCGTTTGAATCGTCCGTTTTTTATTCCAATATATTTCTAAAGCGTTTTCTAACAACTCAATTTTGTGCAATTCAGCCCGCGACAAATAATTGCTTTCAATAATTTGATACGGCGGATTTGGGTCATACACAAACCCATGTTCCTCATATTTGTGGCGTAAAGTTGTGCCTTTCAAAAATTTCAAAAAGCCCAATTGCAACTCAGGTGCAAAGAGTTTAAAAACCTCTTCAAAACTGTATTTTATATCCTCCCAATAATCTAAAGCTAAGCCTACAATCAAATCCAAGTGCATGTCCACTTTATCTTGCAAAGCGATGATAATGCCTTTAGTTTTATCAAAATTTTGCTTGCGACTGACCTCTAAATTCGCTTTTTGATTCACAGTTTGAATACCAATTTCAAAGCGAAACAAGCCTTTTGGTACGTTTTCATTAATAAATTTGATAATATCGGGGTGTAAAATATCCGCCGTGATTTCAAACTGAAACACATTTTCAGGACGATAATTTGCCAATATATAGGTGAAAATATCAATGGTGAAATCCCTTTTTATATTGAAAGTTCTGTCTAAAAACTTTATAACTCGCCCATGCTGCATGAGGTGTAAAAGATGCTCTTTGATGGTTTCATTGGGCAAATACCGCACTTTATTGTCCAAACTGGCTAAGCAAAATTCACATTTATAAGGGCAACCCCGTGACGTTTCAATATAACACACCTTATTATACAACTCTTCTGGTTTATCGTTTTTATAAGGATTGATAGCGCGATAATTTGTCAAATCAAACATCGTAGAAGTCTGAAAATACTGAATATCCCCCCCCTCTCCATAGGAGTCCCTTCGGACAGTATTTTTGAGTTTTGAGGCTAAATTGGGTATATTTTCAACATTCGGGTACAATTCTAAAAACTCTCGAAAAGGAATTTCACCCTCGCCCGTAATGATAAAATCTATTTGTGGCAACGTAATAACTTCTTGCCACTCATAACTGACTTCGGGTCCACCCAATAAAATTTTAGTATGCGGATTTAAAGCTTTTATTTTTTTACACACATCAAGCGTTTGTGAAATATTCCAGATATAACAACTAAAAGCAACGACCTCAAAATCCTTGCAAAAGTCCGCAATCTCGTCTTTATTTTCCTTGATGGTAAACTCTTTCATCTCAAGCCCGACATAGTCTTGATTCAGCTCATATAAAAGCCGAATTGCCAAATTGATGTGAATATATTTAGCGTTGAGCGTGGTAAGTAGGATTTTCATTTTTTTGAAAAATTTTTCAAAGATAGGGAATTTTACTGAGGGGGTATAAATTGGTGTGAAAAACATTATCAGTGCATCCTATCCCCTCTTATTTCAAGCCTAAGCATCAATTCCGCTTCGTAATCCAAATACGCTTGCCACCGCGTACGCACTTTTTCTTCATCGCCACTATACATTTTAGCCAAATCAATGAAAAGGCGGTAATGACCCGCTTCTGCCACCATGAATTTATGGTAAAAGACTTTTAAATCTTCATCATTTATATACAACGATAACATTCTGAAACGCTCACAACTGCGGGCTTCAATCAACGCACAAATCAAGAGTTTTTCAACCAACCGCTCTACCCGAGTGCCCAATTTATTTTCAAATCTCAACAATTCGTTCACATACTCGTCTTTGCGCTGCCTGCCCAATGTCAAGCCCCGTTTTTCCAATTCTGCTAAAACCATGCGGAAATGGCCCCACTCTTCCGTCACAACGGGCGCAATTTGTTTCACCATTTCAGCCATTTCAGGATGATTTTGTATCAATGAAATACAAGCGGTTGCTGCTTTCAATTCGCAATAGGCATGGTCGGTCAATATGTCTTCCAAGCTAATTTCAGCTAAATTGACCCAGCGTGGGTCTGTCGGTAATTGTAAGCCCAACACTTGTTTATGGTCTTCGCTGACAAGTTGTATTTTTTTCACTTGTATAAAATGTTTAAGTAGCTTCGCCTTTAGGCGAACCCGTATTGACGGATTTATCCGTCTGCGATATTTTTTATAAAAGACGGATAAATCCGTCTATACGGGTTCGCCTAAAGGCGAAGCTACAAGGATGAATTTCAGAGCAAAGTTATAATTTTATGTCATTTTCAATTGAAAGAAAATTACGTCTGAGTAAAAAGCAATAGCAGATTTGACAACTTTTAAAAAGTTGTCAAATCTAAAACATTACGCCAAAGGTATCGCCGTCAAATATTTCACCTCACTCATCACAAAAAAGCTATGCACCTGCGCCACGCTCTTAATATTCGCCAATTTGTTCTGGTGAAAATGATAATAAGCATCCATATCAGAGACAATTATTTTCAAAATATAATCAAACGCACCCGAAACAACGCTGCTTTCAACGACTTCTGGAAGAAGATTAATCGCTTCATTAAACGTATGAAAATCATCAGACGATTGACGATTTAAAGTAATATTGCAAAAAACGATTAAGGATTTTCCCAACTTTTTCTTATTCACCAACGTAACATATTTTTCAATAATGCCTTCATTTTCCAATTTTTTGATGCGTTCGTGCACAGGCGTGAGTGAAATATTCACTGCCGCAGCAATTTCTTTTATGGTTAAATGTGCATTATTCTGAAGCAAATCTAAAATAGCTATATCAATTTTATCTAATCCGTTCATTTTTATAGAAATATTTTTTGTGAAACGTATAAAATTAAGCATGAAAAAGAAAATTTTTCTATAAAAAAACAATTTTTAGAAAAATTTTGTTATTTTCAAGTGCTAAGGTAAAATAATTTTCAGAACCGTACCTTTGTAATATTAAAAGTGAGAAAAGCTGTTTGACTTGTTTATGGGTTTGTTATCAAGATTATATAAAACTTAATCTTGAATAATCACTTGAGCCATTTATTAATCTCTTCCAAAATTAAGCAAATTTGACCTAAACCGTAAAGAAGACCAGACAGCTTTTTTAGCTTTAACCAAATAAAATCTAATTATGATAATTGGTATTCCGAAAGAAATTAAGAGCAACGAGAATCGCGTGGCCCTCACCCCCGCTGGTGCAATGGAATTGACTAAAAGAGGGCACACCGTTTATATTGAACACGACGCAGGTGAAGATTCAGGTTTTGAAGATGAGGAATATGAAGCCGCAGGGGGTAAAATTCTACCAACCGCCAAAGCCATTTTCAGCAAATCAGAAATGATTATGAAAGTGAAAGAACCCGTTGAAGCCGAATATAAACTCATCCAACCTCACCACCTTGTTTTCACCTATTTTCACTTCGCTTCCTACGAACCTTTGACTCACGCCATGATAAAAAGCGGCGCCGTCTGTTTGGCTTATGAAACCGTTGAAATGGCTGACCGCTCGCTCCCGCTGCTGGTTCCCATGAGTGAGGTAGCAGGTCGTATGGCGATTCAAGAAGGCGCAAAATATTTAGAAAAACCTGTGAAAGGACGCGGTGTTTTGCTCGGTGGTGTGCCGGGCGTTGAGCCTGGAAAAGTGTTGGTTTTAGGCGGTGGCATCGTCGGTACTCAAGCCGCTAAAATGGCAGCAGGTCTGGGCGCACAAGTCACGATTATGGACATTAGTCTACCCCGTTTGCGCCAATTGAGCGATATTATGCCAGCTAATGTCGTAACGATGTATTCAAATGAGTATAATATTCGCCGTTTGATAGGCACACAAGATTTAATAGTCGGCGCCGTTTTGATACCCGGTGCAAAAGCACCGCATTTGATAACAAGGGATATGTTGAAACTTATGCGCCCCGGCACGGTCGTCGTGGATGTGGCAGTAGATCAAGGCGGTTGTATTGAAACATGCCGACCGACAACGCACGACAATCCCACTTTTATCATTGACCATGTCGTGCATTATTGCGTCGCAAATATGCCCGGAGCCGTGCCTTACACCTCAACAATAGCTCTGACAAACGCCACTTTGCCTTATGCCTTGCTGTTAGCCGATAAAGGTTGGAAACAAGCTTGCAAAGAACGCAACGATTTAAAATTAGGATTAAACATCATTCAAGGTAAAATAGTTTACAAAGGTGTTGCCGATGCGTTTGGTCTGCCACTTGACAATGTCAACAATTACCTATAAATTTGATAATACTTTTACTGGGCATAGTAAATAGTTTTCCGTTGACCGCGAAAACCCGAAAGTTCAAAACCTTTCGGGTTTTTGTTTTTTAAAAGATTGCTCATTTTTTTTAAAAAAAAGCCTTAAAAAAGTCAAAATACTGAGGGGGTATATTTTACCTAAAATATTGATAATCAATCTATTAAATGTTAAAATCTATACGCTTCCAAAACTTGTATAGGGCTTTTACCTTTCAAACCTTATATGCCTTATCACAAGCATTCTTCGTTTGTTGAAACTTATATTAAAAATTTTTTATCAAAATCCTTTTATTTATTTTTTTTAAAACAGAGCGTTTCAAGCTAAATGCCTAATTTCACCCTATAAAATGCCTATTCGATTATGGTATTTTTGAAAGAAAATTTTAAAAAATATTAAAAAAAGCTATACAACTGTAGCGGCGAATAAAGGGTTAAACATTCAAAATAGTGCTACAATTCATTGCTCGAAGATTATTATACGGTTGTGCCGTTATGATGCTCGTTGTCCTCATTATCACAAGCATCATCTACCTTGCGCCCGTTGACCCAACCCGCCTAACCTTCGGGCAACGCAGCGACAACGCCACCGTGCAAGCCAAGAAGAAAGAACTGGGTCTTGATCAACCCCTTTATATGCAATTGCTCTTTTATATCAACGATTTATCCCCCCTCAGTATGCACGCTCAAACGCAGGAAAATCAAGAAAAATACCATTATTTCAAACTCCTTCCATTGGGTGAAAATGCGTTTGTTTTAAAAAAACCGTATTTACGAGAGTCATTTCAAACAGGGCGGAAAGTTTCCGATATTTTAAAAGATGCGATACCACAAACAGCTATTTTAGCTTTGGCAGCCATGATTATAGCCACCATTTTAGGTATATTTTTAGGCGTTTTAGCCTCTTTAAAACCCGGCAGTTGGTTCGATACATCCTCAATTATTGCCTCTGTGATGGGTTATTCGTTGCCCAGTTATATTGTTGCCATGATATTGGCTTTGACTTTAGGCTATTGGTTTGCGGATTGGACAGGCTTGAATATACAAGGCAGCCTGTTTGAATTAGATGACTTTGGCGATGAACAAATAGTCTGGAAAAATTTAATTTTACCCGCTATCGCCCTCGGCATTCGCCCCGTTGCCCTCATTCAACAACTCACCCGCAGCACCATGCTTGATATTTTGACAATGGATTATATCCGCACCGCCAAAGCCAAAGGTTTGGGAAAATGGGCAGTTATATTAAAACACGCTTTACGCAATGCTTTAAATCCTGTGACAACGGCTGTTTCAGGTTGGTTTGCAGGCTTGTTAGCAGGGGCTTTTTTTGTGGAAAGTGTTTTCAGTTACAATGGTTTAGGGCAAGTAACCGTCACGGCTTTATTAAATTTTGATATACCTGTGGTCTTAGGTTGTGTGCTTTTTACATCATTGGTTTTTGTGGTGATGAATATTGTAGTAGATGTTTTTTATGCGGTTTTAGACCCAAGAATACGATTGTTATAAAGTTATTTTAAACAAATTAAACAAATTTATTTAAAAATACAACAAATTTTTTTTGTTATTTTAAATTGTATGCTTTATATTTGTGTGAGAATCTAAAATCCAAAACATACATGGAAAAACCACTTAATGAAGAACAAGCAAAACTTCGCTATCAATTATTAAAACAGCAATTGGCTTTAACGGTCATATATGAAAACGATTTCTTACATAAACTTGGTTATAAGGGTTTACAAGAAAAGCGAAATGACATGTTAGATGAAATGAATTGGCTTAAATCAAAATTTAACATAAATGAAAAAAAATAAAAAATTCGAAGCTTTTTTAGCCGGACATTTTAAAATTACCAATGAAGCAGCGGCTTTAGAAAGCTTAAAAAATTATATGTTCAGTCTTTCAACGGAAGAAATGCTTACTTTTATGGATTACAATAAAAGAATGGTTTTTGATAATTATGAAAATATTTTGAGTAATCCTCTTTGTACTGATGAAGAACGTACTGATATTTCTCATCAATTAAATAGTATTGAAGCAATTTTAACAACTAATAGAGCGTCAAAAGCTGCTTAATTACAAATTAAGCAGTTTATACATGTCATTTTGCG
>JAYUQN010000872.1:0-2837 GCA_043756725.1 Saprospiraceae bacterium | reverse complement strand
CTTCTTGTTCGCCAACACGATTAGCCCCCGGGAGCAGTTGCATCACAGAAACAATATCCGCACCACCACTTGCCGTCGTAATAATATCCATCGGGCGCAACATGACCATGCGTTTATTATCGGATGCCTCGAAAGTGCCTGCTGTAATCACCACCGCATTGAGTTCATTAAAAGCCTCTTTGAGTTGGATATTTAACTCGATAATAGGAGATTGTAAAGCAATTCGTTGCTCAAAATTGTCGTAACCAATAAAGGAGGCAACGAGCGTTACCGAGTCTTTTTTACGGGTATTAAAAGCAAAATTGCCCAAAGTATCAGCCGTTGCGCCATCGTAACTGCCTTTTATGGAGACACTTGCGCCGACTAAAGTTTCACCTTTGCGGTCGGTGATTTTACCCTTAATCAGTGTCTGAGATACTGAGGGGGTGATGAAAAACAGGTTTAACAAAAAAAGTTGTACTAAAGCTTTCATGACGGTTTAATTTTGATTTATGGGACAAAATTAAAGCGTAAGAAAGTGATTTGAAAGAGAATTCTGACGAATTAGCATTTTTAAGGTGTGAACTTGTGTTTTTTCAAAGTGATTTGGTAAATCAGTACCTCCGTGATTCTTTACAGCAATATACTGAGGGGGAGGCGCATTACTTCAAATATCCTGGTTTTGCGGGTCCTGAAAAAATTGAATTGGACGGTATTACCCTAATCATGGTGGATACAGATTGGTGGATACATCAACAATTGTTGCACCCTGTGGGGCTTGTGGACAATTCAAAAGAGAAAACGGAACAATTATTTTTTAAGCAATTTGACGCTTATTTGAAAGAAGCGCATGAAAAAGGTCAAAAAATAGCTGTTGTCACGCACCATCCTTTGTATTTGACGGGTGCAAACTCTTTGAAAATGCAACCCACACGTTTTTTAATCACCTATACGCCCTTGAAAGTGTTTGGCATGGCAGGCATGAATCGAGCGACAAGGGGCATGTCACCTCAATTTAATTATAAACGCATGGTTTTGGCGATGGTTTAGTAAACAGATTTTTATTTTTTTTGAAAAAAAATAAAAATCTGTTCGCCTAAACGAACGACCCAAAGTTAAAGCAATAAACTACCCCCAAGTTGTTTGACAACTTGAAAAAAAGCAGGTTATTGTGAAACGAAAAAATATATGAAGCGAGAAAAGGGCTTAAAAAGCGTCTTTAAGCGGCTACATTTATTTCATCTAAGTTGATATTCAGTTCTTTGATAGATTTTTTAATTTTTTTAATCTGCGCTGCCCTATGCTTATGAGGGTCAAATTGTCTTCCTTGATAGTCAAAATCTTGCTTTTTGGTAATCATATTGAAATAAATAACAGCTAATTTATGGGCTGTTGCAACAATAGCACTCTTACGCCCTTGCCTTTTGAGAATAGCACAAAAGAAAGGTTTCAAAGAATGCTCCTTACAATTACCGATAGCATTAGCGGCTTGCCTAAAGGCTCTGGCAGCATGATTTTGTTTTTTAGCGACTTTTGAAGACAGCGTTTTGCCCCCCGATGATCTTTTATTGGGCGACAACCCCAACCAAGAAGCAAAGTGTTTAGCAGAAGGAAACTGATGGAGGTCAAAGCCTAATTCAGCTGCCACATCCAAGACAAAAGACCCACCGACACCACCTATGTCCAGACAATCTACGCCTGTGAGGGCTTTGATTGACCGAACAATAGTCAAGCTAGGCGGATTTTGAGAATCCTGCAATTTACGCTCACTGCCTTTAGGTTTGTCCGTTGGGTCTGGTGGTGTAATGCCTTTTTCGGTGCAATACTTCAACAGTTCCTCCTCAATGGCTTTGTCACAGTCACCCAATTGTTGGATGAGAAGTCCGTAGGTTGCCCAGAGTTGTTTGAGTTCAAACACATACTGGGGCTGCCACGTTCCCTGTAAAGCTTTGAGTAATTCCTCTTTGGGCGTTTTCACCCCCCTGCGAATATGCTCAATAAGCACTTTGGGGTCTCTTTCACCTTTAACGATGTCCGCTATGATGGCTAAACCACTCACAGAGCTTAAGTTGGTTAATTGTGTCCCTATTTGGACATTCATCAACACCAAAGCCTTGTGCATCCGATTCAATTGACGACTCATTTCTTGTATCAAAATGCGCCGCCGACGACCATAGCCCCGCAAAGCCTCGCTAAAGTTGTCTAATTGAAACGAGGCTTTTAAGAAACCCAGGGTGTGCATTTGTTGTAGCCACATCGCATCCCCTCGGTCACTCTTAGGTTTGTTAAACCGTTTAAGGTCGCTTGGATTTATCACAACCGCTTCTATACCATAACTCTGTAACATCCAGAACAAGGGTACCCAGTAATACGCTGTACTTTCAAAGGCAACACTTGTTACCCCTTTACTTTGTAAATACTGACATAACTCATGCAAATCAGGTGTCGTTACACCAAATTCTACATAATCTGATTTGTTCTGACCACTTGATACAGCGTGAAATGTACTACTAACGTCTATGCCCCCTGCATGGGCATTAACCTTAGGCATTAACACCATATCTTCTTGATGTGTCTGAGTCTTGATTTTTGTCGCCATTGTGATGTCTTTTTTTTTATTAATTTTTAGTAAAAAAAAATTGTACATCTTGCAACGTCTTTTTAACTATACGTTCGCCTACGGAGTCTGACTATTTTTTTAGCAGCTACCAAAATTGGGTGTTCACTAAACGTTGCGCCTCATGTTTACTACCGGAATCTTGTTGCCAAACGGATTCCGAGGTCTGTGATGTACGACCTAAAGTTCGTTTTTTTCTCGGTGTAGTGCAAGTGCCGCACTTTCTTTGTTTACTAAACCG
>JAYUQN010000871.1:0-2838 GCA_043756725.1 Saprospiraceae bacterium | reverse complement strand
ATAATAATTCTAAACACCCCCTCAGTATTGGCGCAATCTGTAAGCCGTTGTTTACCGTCATTGGCTTTCATTTTGAACCTCCTACAAATTGTAGGGAGGTGATTATCGCGTAGTTTAATTGTTGTCCAATAGTTTGACGGGTCTTGCGAATCTGTCAAGATACCAATAATATCAACAACAGAAAAGTATATTTCGCCGTTTAATTCAACTCGGCGAACCTCTTTTTGCTTAAAAGCAACTAATTTATTTTCCATATTCTAATATGATTTTATATAATTAACGTCTGCTGCTGACAACTCAAACCATTCTCCTCTTAATCTTTTTGAATTAAATTTTTCATGCAAATACAATTCAATATCATCTTGAATGACATGCAATAATTCAATAGTAGGTACTTCTGCTTGCAATGTATTTTCTCTTATTTGTGGGTTTCTTGACTTACCTATTTTGTAAAAACCTCTCAAAATATCCAACATTAGATACGTTTTATAGTCACAAACTTTAAATTTTGCGTTAGATTTTGTGTGATTGGATATTAGTTCTGAAATACCAATTGAATCACTTAATCTATTCAATTTCTCTTTACCTGCTTGAGCTAACCACAATTTTAAAGAATGGGCTTTGGGTGATGGCACAGACATGATTATGATAAAAATATTTTCAGTATTAGCACAATCACTTAGTCGTTTTTTACCATCCAATGCTGTCACTTTCAAATGTTTACAAACTTTATGCAGTTGCTGTTCTCTGACTTTTAACACGCTCCAGTAGCGTTTGGCATCTTTGCTATCGGTCAAAATACGGATAATATCCACGACCGAAAAATACCATTCTTCATTGTGCCAAATTTTTCTAATTTCTGTTCCCTCAAAGGGGGCTAATTGATTGTCCATTGAAAAAGTATGTTTTAAAACATTAGAGAATTTATTAAAAACGAGTTTTAGCTAATCCATGACTTGTATCCACTCCCTTAAAAAATCAACCTTAAAGAGCCTTTAATTTCTTAAAAATTGTCGCCACCAATCCATAGAAAGCTGGTTTTTCCAAATTATCCTCAAAACTTAACGTGGTATTGTAAAAATCTTTGAACATGCCGCGTTTAATTTCTTCAAGAATACGTGCTTGCAAATCGGTGTCTTTTTGAAGATGTGTTAAAATCGTTGCCCGTTCAGCTTCATAAGCTTGCTTTTTTTGGTCGGCGCGGTCTTTTTGAGTGGACTGCTCCACTATTTCAGCAGGTGAAAGGACGGTATCTTTTGATTTTTTAACGGTTTTTGACATCGTTTTCTGAGGTGTTTCTGGCGCAAGCGTATAGGCTGAACGCACTGCCTCAACGAAAAAACCTGCCACTTTTCCTTTTATTTTGCCGCGTTCAATGGCTTGATTTGTTGCTTCCACGGCTTGTCGAATGCGGTCAATTGGGAATTCGACCATCAGTTTTTTCAAAACAGGCGCATTTACTTGCCATTCTTTAACGGCAATTTGGGCAATTTCTTCGTAAAAATCGGGCACAGGATGCTCAGAAAGGGGGAAATACTGAGGGGGGGCATCCCCACGTTTTTCCAGATTTTGAGCTACTTTTAGCGACATCTGGTTTTTAGAATGAATGTGAAAATTGAGCCGATGCACTGCCCTACCCTTCTTTATTTCGTCGTAAGTAAATGTAATATCCGCATATTCTTCAAGGTCGCGTTGTGCCTTGTCCAAAAGCCGTTGTTTGATGCTGCCATAAAGTGTGTATTGCCCCGTTAGGTTAAAAATTTCGCGTAAATCATCCAATAAAATCGTCCGAAAACCCGTATCTTCATACTGTTTGAGCAATTCGTACATTCTAAAAGATTTGACACTTAACTTAGTCAAAACATTAAGATTGAGGCGTGTAAAGTTGTTTTTATAGTCCACAATCAAATTTCTAACATCCTCGTCGAAGCCAATGCGGATATAATTCGTCTTATCCGCCACTTCCACGAACTGCCCCGTAGCCGTTTTTATGACTGGCACGGCGTATTTTTTAATGAGGGTTGTTGCTTGTCGCTCCCATTTTTCCGCTTCTATATGCTTGTAGATATAGACTTTTCGCCCTAAAAGTTTATCGGCAGCTTCCCGCAATGCAAGGTAAGTACGTTCACTATCTGACAATTCAAAATCAGCAATAATGTCTTTTACTGGAATAACATAATCCAAATGCACATCGTTTTCACCAATGAGCATCAGCATCTTGGTAAAAATCCGCAGTTCCCAAATATCGAAATCGTGTCTTGCTTCAATCAAACGATTAGATTTGGTGACTAATCGAACAGGGTTCTCATTCTTTTTTCGGCTCATAAAAGGGCATTAATAAGGGTGAATAAGCAATCCCAAAAGTATAACAAAAGGTGTTTTCGCTGTTATAATTCGTTGACATATTTTTGTCTTATTTTTGTTTTCCGTGTAAAGTGTTATAGTTCATTAGAATTATTGTTGTGAAAACGCTTATCACGCTTTCTTCGATTTCCGTGTAAAGTGTTATAGTTTGTCAAAATACTTCCGTGTAAAGTGTTATAATTGATTAGCGTTTTTCCGTGTAAAGTGTTATAGTTCTCCGTGTAAAGTGTTATAGTTACATGTCGTATCAATTTGATTATCAATCAATTATGAAGCCCTACAATATAAACAACTCTTTATTACAATTTAAAACAACATTTATGCTGCTGTTTTTTAAAAAATCAAAATTTTAGTTTTTAAGTACAAAACAAAAATGCTTTAGCACTACCCCATTCAAAATTGCAAATTGACAAGAATAAATCAACTTCTGTATTTAACTTTTGTATGTTAAAAAAATGAAATGATATGTTTTTA
>JAYUQN010000870.1:0-2840 GCA_043756725.1 Saprospiraceae bacterium | reverse complement strand
AACAAGATGGACTGGCAGAATTTACAGTTTTTAATGCTCAAGGTGCTATAAAAACGACTCAAAAGCATGTGGTCAGTGAAGGCAATCAACAATTTTCAGTCAATTGTAGCCAATGGTCGGCAGGGCTGTATTTCATACGCTTAAAGGTCAATGATAAGGTCATTACTGAGAGGGTAGTGATAAGCCAATAAGGGTTTAAACATTATTTCAAAACTTATATAAATTTTTCAATCCATGAAATCCAATCAAATTTTTACAAGATATAAAGCAACAAGATATATAACCGCTTTTATTTTGTCTATTATAGGATTTGCTACTCTGGCACAACCAGCCAACAAATTTGTAAAAGACAATGTGATGGCTGCGCCTAATGCCGCCGCTTTAGGTAAATACGGGGATATACCTGTAAGCCATTTTACAGGTGTACCAAATATCTCTATACCCATCCATACCCTTCAAAATGGTTCTCTTAGTTTACCCATCTCTTTAAGCTATCACGCATCGGGTATAAAAGTAGGAGAGTTAGCCAGTTGGGTGGGTGCTAATTGGAGCTTAAATGCAGGCGGTATTATAACGCGCACAGTTCAAGGCTTACCAGATGAAAGTACTCCCAACTATGCTCTGGGCTATTATTACAGTGGTAGCACTTTAACAAAAAGTAATTATGAAGTCTGTGAAGCCTATAATGGGTTAAAAGACACCGAACCTGATATTTTTAATTTCAATATCAATGGTGCAAGCGGTAAATTTTATATTGATGCTAACCATACAGCGCGTTTTTTACCGATGCAAGACATAAAATTGACTTTTAATCCTTCTTTTACAACGTTTGTCTTGACAACTTCTGATGGTACTAAATATACTTTCGGAACAAACCAAGACCAAACGGCACTTGAAAAAACTTTTCAAGTAGGCAGCGAACTGTTTAAAAAATATACGTCTTCATGGTATTTAGTCAGAATTGAATCACACGATGGTAAATATTTTATCAATCTCACATACGATGATGAAAGATACCCTATTGAACAAGATGTTACTTGCTCTTATACAAGTTCAAATTGCTTAACTCAACCAAGTGGAACTGTAGGTACTTCTTACAGCACAGGCCCTCAATGTGGTACTACCAGTACGATTGAAATGGATGGTAAAAGATTGAAACAAATTTCTACGCCAACTGAAACGGTCACTTTTGTCGCCAGTACAGTTAGACAAGATATAAGTCTATTGGCGAATTCACCAGCCGCAAAGAGCCTTGATACCATAAAAATTGAAAGTGGCAACGTTGCTTTTAATACTTGTTCACAATTTATTTTAAGCTATGATTATTTTCTTGACCCAGCTGGAGTAGGTTCTCTGCATAAAAAATTAAAATTAAATCAAGTCACCGAAAAATCATGTAATAATAATATTACAAAACCACCTCATGTATTTACTTATGAAGGTAATTTTATAGTCAATAGATTTAGTAAAAGAATTGACCATTGGGGATTCTTCAATGATGCAGCTCAAAATGATAATGCCTTTGTCAATATACCTCCTACTCAGAACAATGGTGTAAATTATGGCTCTTCAAACCGTGAATCCAATGAAACAGCCATGAAGAAAGGTGTATTGACTGAAATTCAATATCCCACGGGCGGTAAAACCAAATTTACGTATGAAGCAAATACAGCTAATTTATCAACACGTGTACCAACCGAAAAGTTGGTAATGAAAAGCTGCTCTACTACCATAACCCAATGTTGTGGTGCAAAATCAAAGACTTCCGCACCAATACCTTTCACACTTAATGATCTATCCGACACAAAAGCCTATCTAAGATTGGATAGAATACCCAATGATGGTTCGAATACTTGTTACAATGCAAATATTGTAACTATTGCAGCAAGAGCTTATAGAGTTTCTGATAATTTTAAAGTTTGGGACGAAAATTTTGATATAAATGCTCTTACTAACTCAAATCTCAATGTAACGACCTATACAAAGCCTTATGAACTACTTATGCCTGCTTTTCAATCGGGTGAGTACTATTTTGTTATCGAAACGGTGAATGGATACGGTACACTAACCGTAATATCAAGTCCTATACTCAACAATAATGTCACTGTAGGAGGTTTAAGAGTTAAAGAAATTCGTTCTATTGAAAGTACTTCTTCTGCGAATGATATTGTTAAAACCTATACGTATGCCAATGAAATCAGCCCTACTATTTCAAGTGGTTATTTATTTCAAAAACCTACTTACGGATATTATTGGGAAGGACCTTTAGTGGCTCCCCCTGGATCCACAGAGGGATGCGGCGGTCTTACAAGTTCAGATGCTTATGGTGGAAAAGCTTGGGTCTTTATGGCTCAATCTATTATTCCTTTGACTACTATGCAAGGTTTTCATGTGGGTTATGAATACGTGAATGAGTATTTA
This sequence comes from Saprospiraceae bacterium, assembly GCA_043756725.1. Lineage (GTDB taxonomy): Bacteria > Bacteroidota > Bacteroidia > Chitinophagales > Saprospiraceae > JAAFJT01. The sequence continues at coordinate 419 of JAYUQN010000870.1, read as the reverse complement.
AGTAGTAGTACCAATCCTATGGTAAATGGCAAAACTATTTATAACTTTTATATTGATAATCAGACTATGTTAGGATTAAATCAATCTACAAATTTCCCTTATACCCCCAGTGATTTTAACCCAACTAATGGTAATTTATTTCGTGAAAAACATAGAAATGCTGCAAATGCCACTTTAAAAGAAAACACTAATGAGTTGAATCCTGAAGTAACGGTTAATAGCACAGGGCTACTCTATAAAACAATGATTATACCCGACTTTTCTTGTGTTGCTACTAGCTCAGGTGGAAATAGTGCTGGAACGGTTCCTCGAGTAGGGGTTTATGCAAAAACTTATACCATTAAAACAACCCCTTACCGCATTAAAAAGAAAATTGAAACCTTAGACGGTGTGACATCAACAACCGAATATGATTATTA
>JAYUQN010000869.1:0-2841 GCA_043756725.1 Saprospiraceae bacterium | reverse complement strand
ACACCTACACATGGTTCGGCTACGGTGAATGTGGATGGAACCCTTTCATATACGCCTGCTCTTAATTTCAATGGTACGGATACTTTGATTTATCGGGTCTGTGATAATGGGGGTTTGTGTGATACGGCTTTAGTGGTTTTCACCGTCAATGCTGTTAATGATGCACCGATTGCTAATCGCAATGATGTGAGTACAGCTCAAAATACGTTGGTTTCAATCCCCGTGCTTTCAAATGATACGGATATAGATGGGACGATAAATTCTGCTTTTTTGGCAATTAATCAAAGCCCTAAACATGGTACAGCCATCGTGAATCTAAGTGGTTTAATTGTATATACACCTGATACTGGATTCACTGGATTGGATACTTTGATTTATTCTGTTTGTGATGATGGAACGCCGCGACTTTGCGATACGGCTTTGGTGGTTATTACCGTTAATGCTGCTGTCAATAATGCGCCTGTGGCGAATGTAGATGCACCGAGCATGAATGAAGACACGCCAACGGTGCTCAATGTGCTTGGAAATGATACGGATACTGAGGGGGGGTTAAATCCTGCTTCGGTGACTGTTTCTCAAAACCCGACAAACGGTACAGCAACGGTCAACCCTGATGGAACGATTTTATACACGCCAAACCCTAATTTCAATGGAACAGATACCTTGATTTATCGGGTTTGTGATAGTGGAATGCCTGCTTTATGCGATACGGCGATGGTGATTATTACGGTTAATCCTGTTAATGATGCACCGATTGCTAATCGTGATAATGTTTCAACGACGCCTAATACGCTTGTACCGATTACTGTTATAGCTAACGATACGGATATTGAAGGAGCCTTAAATCCAGCAACAGTGACGATTGTACAAAACCCTGCGAATGGTACAACATTGGTCAACGTTAATGGCACTGTTTCATATATACCCGCTACGGATTTTATAGGCAATGACACTTTGATTTATAGTGTTTGCGATAACGGCATACCTACGCTTTGCGATACGGCTTTGGTGGTTATTACCGTCGCTGCGCCTATCAATAATGCGCCTGTGGCTAATAGAGATGATGCCTCAACCACCCCGAATACGTTTGTTTCGATTACAATTTTGACAAATGATACGGATACTGAGGGGGGGGTAAATCCTGCTTCGGTGACGATTACGAAAGACCCTGTAAATGGAACGAGTTTGGTGAATGCGGATGGTACTATATCGTACATACCAACACCGGGTTTCATAGGAATTGATAGCTTGATTTATCAAGTGTGTGATAATGGAATTCCTGCGCTATGCGATACAGCTTTGGTCGTCATTACAGTTATAGCACCTCCAAACGTTGCGCCTATTGCAAACAGAGATGATGTTTCAACGACGCCCAACACGCTTGTGTCCATTCCTGTTTTGACAAATGATACGGATACTGAGGGGGGGTTAAATCCGGCTTCAGTGGTAGTTACGCAAAACCCTGCGAATGGTATTGCAGCAGTGAACGCTAATGGTAAAATATCCTATACACCCAATGCAGGTTTCGATGGATTAGATACCTTGATTTATCAAGTGTGTGATAATGGAACGCCAGTGCTTTGCGACACGGCTTTGGTGGTTATTAAGGTGGATTCAACATACTGTGCGGATATTTTAGCAGATAAAATAATTATTGCAAAATGCCCAACGGATAGCCTTGTTTGTATCAATATTCCGAAAGCCAATATCAACCAATATACGCTTACTTTGGATGGAACACTTTATACAGATACGCTTATGGCTTGTGGTGTTTTAGAAGAAGGAACCGGTTTGAAAATGGGTAAAGGCAACCATATTTTGACCTTTGATAAAATCAATTCAACGTGTAAAGATTCTGTTGAAATAAAGGTTACTTGTCCGCAATCTAATATTGACAGCACGATATTAATCATAGGCACAACAGATACAATATGTTTGGATATACAGGAGTTGGTTGGTATGGATTTCACCGTTACAAACCTGTGTGCGGGAACAGATACTGTTGCAACGTTTTTAATACTACCGAACTCGACTTGTATTGCTATTTCAGGTAAAAGCTTTGGACGCGATACCGTGTGTTTTACCGTTTGTGATGAAAATGGTATTTGTGACACCACTTATATCCGTATTAAAGTAACGGCTGCCGATATTAAGGCGACGGACGATTCAACTATTGCGGTTATGAACACGCCGATAACCATCAACGTTATGGGCAATGATACGGCTTTTGGCAGTGGCAATACATCTGTTCTCATTATTGACAATCCAGCAAACGGTACGGCAGAAGTGCGGTCAGATGGGTCAATAGTTTATACGCCTAATCAAGACTATTGTAGCAGCAAACCCGACTCTTTGACGTATGTGTTGTGCAATAATGCAGGTTGCGATACGGCTGTGGTGAAGATAACAATTCCGTGTGATGATATTAAAGTCTTTACAGGTTTTTCACCTAACAATGACGGCATGAACGAATTCTTTATCATAGAGGGGCTTGAAAAATATCCTGATAACCGTTTGTGTGTTTATAACCGTTGGGGCAATCTTGTATATGATGTTAAGGCATACAAAAACGATTGGGCAGGTAAATTTAATGACCAATTATTGCCCGATGGTACTTATTTTTATGTCCTTGATAAAGGAGATGGCAACGCTATGATTTACGGTTATGTCCAGATTCATCGTTAAACGATAATACACACTTTTACTCTTTAGTTTAAGATTTTAAAAGCTGTCTCATTCTTATGGGGCAGCTTTTTTATTAAACCTCTGTGAAACCTCTGTGCGCCTCTGTGAGAAAAATGACTGCTCACAAAGGTACACGGAGGTTTCACAGAGAGTTAA
>JAYUQN010000868.1:0-2844 GCA_043756725.1 Saprospiraceae bacterium | reverse complement strand
TTTTCATGGCAATACAAACCATCTTGTTTACTCACCCAGAGGCGTTTTTTACTGTCTTCAAAAATGGAAAATATGCGTCTTTTGACAGTGGCAATCTTGTTTTCAAATGGCTTCTGCAAGGTCGAACCAATTATTTCATGCAAAAGACTACTATTGCTCCTAACTATCCAAGCGGCATCTTGACCAGAACGTAGGGCTATTTTTTTAGTTGATGCTTCTTTGACCATTGTTAATCGTCCTTCTTTAAAAACACCTAAGCCTGCAAGTCCCCCAATCAGAAGTTTTTGGTGTTTAGCATCCCATTTCATATCCTCAATATTGTTTTTTTCAAGTTGAACTATATTTTGGTAAGTGTTTGTCGCTCTGTCGAAAATGCCCACTACACCTTGCTTGAAACCAATAAAAACTTTGGATTTTTCAAAATATTCCACTGAATGAAGCAACTCAAAAGGGAAATGGGCATTTTGAGGGTTAAAAATCTGTATTCTTTTATCTCTCAAGTAAAAAACGCCGTTTTCAAGAGTTGTGACCCAATAACCACCGTTGCGGTCACGCAATAAGGTAACGGGTGAAACACCTTCAAGTACGATTTGGGAAGCCTTTGTGCCTATTGCATCGGCATTAGCGTAGGCTTTTACGCCGCCATCTTTGCCTTCGGCTGTCCAAATTAGTCCATCTTCATCGGTCAAAATATCAAGGATAGCATAATTATAAGGTAAGTAAGAAGATTGCCCTTTCTCATTTATGCGATGGATACCAGCATTTGAAAAAAAGAAAGTGGTATTTCCAATAATATTCAATCGGGCATTGGCGATATTATCTAAAAATGCCCTTACTTCAATCGCCCCTTTTTTTATCAGTTTTTGTCCATCATAAAGGAATAGCGGTCTTTCATGGTTAAAGGGGAAAGGCTTAACCTTTGCATGACTTCCTTGAAACACAACGATATTTTTTTTGCCCGTTGAAAAGGCTAATAAAGCGGATGGTTCATCGGCAATAATGAGTTCTGACCGTCCACTATCCATAATTTTAAGAATACCTATACCTGACAAACCTAATAAAACACCCCCCTCTCCGAAGGGAGTCCTTTGGACAGTATTTCCCCTATTTTCAACATTTTCATTCTTTTTTTCTTTGTTTTGGAGACTATTCCCCTTTTTTTCAAAGCGAAAAAAGCCATTAGACAATAAAAATGATTTTTGATAAGACGCTATCAAAGCATTGTGTTGAAAAGGGTGAACACTGTCCTTATCAAAATAATACAACTTGCCCCACATGGAGGAAAACCAAATGCGCCCTTGTTCATCTTCTTGAATGCCATTAATAACATTATCCATCAAGCCTTCTTTTGCGCCAAAATTTTGAAAAGTATAACCATCAAAACGGCTTACGCCATTGTCTGTACCAAACCAGAGAAAACCTTTTTTATCTTGAATAACGGTATAAACTTCGGGACTGGGCAGCCCGTCATTGGTTGTGTAGTTGCGCCAACCGTATTGTATTTGTTGGGCATTGAGGGAGATGGAAAGCCCTACAAAAAAGGTTAAAAATGTTGTTTTCATTGTGTAAAATATCGTTTTGGTTTCGTAATTTTTGTCATTCTGAACGAAATGAAAGAATCTGAATTTTGCTAAAAATAAGGCACATTCAGATTCTTTCACTTCGTTCAGAATGACAAAAATTCATCGTTCATCATTCATCGTTCATCATTACTTACACCCAAACCATAAAGACTTTTTTACCCGCAACTTCTGTCCAATCGGAATGCCATTTTTTAACAGCCGAATGGTCAAAAATCAAAAGATAGCCTTCGGACAAGCCCTGTCGGTCCAGATAATCGGCTAATTGTAATAAGCCTTCTTGGTGGGCTTTTTCGCCATACCATAGTTTCAATTCTGCCACATATTTATACTGGTTGTAGGTAATCACAACATCTAAACGACGTTCTTCGGATATTTGCGGTTCTTTAAAATCATAGCCAACGCCATTGATAATGGGTTTTATAAAAGCTAAAAATACCAATCTGCCATTGCGTTCAATAAATTTGCGGTCTTTTTTACTGTATTGCTCCCGCATAAATTTTTGGAAGTTCAGAAGCACAAGTTCCATATTGATGCTCTTATCTGGGTTTTTGTAGCCGCTCCCAAAATTAGCTCCTTTTCCAGATTGAATACGGTTCATTTTGGCGGTCATATAATCAATAATCACTTCGCTGTAAATTCTATTATGAAGGACAAGCCCATTTCTATTTGCGAAAATACCGTAAAGCAAGCCCAATTGAGTCAAAGGTTCTCTAATACTGAAAGGTTGAACTTGATTATCTATAACAATATCATAAACAAACTGGTACAATTCAGGATTGTCTTCTAGGTTTTTTACAAGGCTATCAAAATTGGTATTACTTTCATAAATCACCTGCCTTGCAACGGTGTCAATATCCTCAACAGTCCATTCATTTACCGTTTTTTTAGGTAAAATTTTTTCATCCACCATTTTACACAGCTTACTCACTAAAAACGGATAGCCCGATGTATGATAAAACAGACGCTCGGCAATCTGTTGCGTATCCATCTGAACGTTTTTATCCTGTGCATATTCAGCCAACATAGGGTGTATTTCATCGGGATATAAATCCATGTCAACCTCAAAGTCCGTGGCAATATTCCACGGAGAATTATATTTTTTCTCTTCATTTGGGCGTATTTTGAGTTTTAAGGATTTCACATCATGTACACCTGCTAACACAATAGAATGAAACGTTTTGAGCCTATCCCGTACCAAATATTTATCTCTTAACATGGCTAAAAAACTGATAAACAATTGGTTGTTGCTACTTTTATCCAC
>JAYUQN010000867.1:0-2844 GCA_043756725.1 Saprospiraceae bacterium | reverse complement strand
GCCCTGTTAAAAACGTCGCTCTTTCCGTTATGATGGACGATACGACCGTAGTGGCTCAAGGGAAAACCAATGCAGAAGGCACTTTCATTTTGCCCAATTTGAGTACCCAACAACAATATAAAATCATGGCAGCTAAAAGCGATGAGGTCTATGTTGGGGTTACAACTTTCGATATTGCGGTTATCATACGCCATATATTAGACATCGAGCCTATTAAGTCACCTTATGCACTTTTGGCAGGTGATGTAGATGAAAATGGTGAAATTGATGGGGCAGACATCGTCCATATCCGCAATTTTATTTTGCGTAAAACCCCTACTTTACCCCATCATACATGGCGTTTTGTTGATAAAAATTATGTTTTTAGAAACCCTGCCAATCCTTTTGGTGAAATATTATCCGAATCGCTCGACCTTTCAAGCGTTTCGGATAAATCAAAAGGCGCATTTGTGGGCATCAAAATGGGCGACGTTTCAAGCGGGCTATCACCCCAATCAACGCTCCAAAATGGGGATGATGAAAACATGCTTTTCACCCGAAGCATTAAAGCATTAAAGCTTTTGACAGAAGATATGTATTTGAAAGCAGGACAAGAATACACGATTCAGTTCAAAACTGAAAATTTTGACGCCTTGGCTTACCAGTTTTCGTTCGGTTTCAAACCTAACGATGCCACTGTATTGGATATTGAAATGGGTGATTTGGATAATATGACCGAAGACAATTTCGATATTCAAAAATATGCCGTTACAACCAGTTGGGATGGCGAAGCTTTTTCAACATCGCCACACTTGTTCACCCTCCATTTTATAGCCCATAAAAACGGCAAACTGAGTGAAACATTAACCATCAATAATAACCCGACTCGTGCGGTCGCCTTTGACACAAATGGTAATCCTATGTCTGTACAATTGGCTTTTAGCGAAAGCAAAAAAGTCAAAAGTGCTTTCACCCTTGAACAAAATTACCCGAACGCTGTCGAAACAACAACAACAATTCCTTTCAATCTGCCTTCTGAAAGTAACGTTCGCTTAACGATTTATGACACACAAGGTCGTATTCTGAAAGCTATCAACCAGCATTTTGAAGCAGGTTACAATGAAATTCTCTTAGACTGTACCGACCTCAACGCCAGCGGTGTTTTAAACTATCGCGTAGAGACTATTGCAGTAGGAAGTCCTACTGAACACTATTCGGCTACACGAAAGATGTTTGTTGTAAGATAAGATTTTAATGCAAAAGCTATTCATGTTTCCATATTTAATGACCTGCGCCGAGTGTAATGCTTGACGCAGGTTGTTTGTTTTTTTTACCGATACCGCAATAAAGGAAACGCTTCTCCCGCTTCAAATACAGCGCGCTCTTGTGGCAATTCTAAAAAACCATCCGCATCATTCAAATTTGCCAAATCGCCAGACCCATGCCCTGCTAAGGGTTTTGCTGTTAAAATACCCCCTTTGACGCTTTTATCGTCATCCCGACTGGGCGGAACAGTATTTTGAAGTTTTACAGGTAAAAAATAGGTCAAATCGGGTTTAAAAACTACTTTTTCACTCAAAACAGCATATTCTTTCGGTAAAATATTTAAACCTAAGCTCTTTTCTATAAACGGCACGACATACCGATAAGCACATAAAAAAGTAGAAACGGGATTGCCGGGCAAGGCAAAAACAACCGTTGGCGAACGCTCTTGTCGCGGCGGCTTTAGTCCCTGAACTGCAAGCGCCCAGCCACTAATGTCGCCGATACGAACACCAAACCAAAACGGCTTACCCGGGCGTTGTGCCACTTTATGAAACAGTTTTTCAACGCCCAAATCGTCTAAAACCATAGGCACAAAATCAAATTTACCTTCGCTCACTGCCCCACTCAATATAACCATATCATAAGCGATCAATATCTTTTTTAACCCCTTGAAAATCACCGTTTTATCATCATTGAAATGAAAAAGTTTGGCGTTAATTTTAAACGCCGTTTCAAGCATAGCCTTAATGGCATACACATTTGATCGCCTAATTTGATAAGGCAAAGGCGTTTCATCAATATTCACCAATTCATCGCCCGTAGACACTATCGCAATTTTAGGCAGTTGAGCCACTTGCAAATGCGTTTTACCAATAGTTGCCGCCGTCGCTATTTCAGCAGGACTAATTTTACCCCCCCTCAGTATTAAGGCGTCATTTTGCTTTCTATCAATACCTTTGAAATGCAAATTTTGCTTAAAATCTATGGTTTCAAGCAATATTTCAGCATATCCATCTGCCATTCTCAAATCTTCATATCGAATAACAGTATCACAACCCAAAGGCAACATAGCCCCTGTCATGACTTCAAAACAGATCATAGGTAATGGGTAATGGGTAATGGGTAATGTCATCTGGGGTGCTCCCGCCGCTTGTATGCCTTCGATTTTAAAACGCCTATTTCCATCTTGAAAATCTTGAAAACGGATAGCGATACCATCCATCGTCACACGATCAAAAGGTGGGAAATCACGGTCAGCGTGAAGGTCTTCCTGCAAAATGCGACCAATGGATTTTTCAAGAGACACCCCCTCAGTATCAAGGGGGATTTTATGGTTAAAAATAATATTTTCAGCTTGTTGGACGGTGAGCATAGTTTTGTTTTTACTTAGCCGTACCACGGACTTCAGTCCGTGAATGTCTAATGATTTGCCATAATTTTATTTAAAAATAGCCTTTATTTACTGTATTTAAAATTCCTAAACCTTTACGGACTAAAGTGCAATGCCATTAAGCTAAGGATTTATTGTTCGATTTATTCGGGGTTTATGTAGAGACGTTGCACTGCAACGTCTTAGGTTTAGCTAGTTTTCACCACAAT
>JAYUQN010000866.1:0-7601 GCA_043756725.1 Saprospiraceae bacterium | reverse complement strand
CCGATTTTGATTTTTTTCAAAAAAATCAAAATCGGGACAAAATCTCTCCAAAAACTTACCCTAAATCTTGCTTGAATAAACAAAAGTGTAAACTACTTTTTTATAAAAATGAAACATCCCAAAATCACTTTTCTTTTTAATCTTAAAAAAAATCAAAATCATGAAAAAATCAATTATCCAATTCCTTTTTTGCCTTTTTATAAGCTCATATTCAACGACTAATGCCCAATGGGTGCAATCAAGCACGGGTTTGTCAGGTTCAGCTATGCGAATCATGAATGTTAAAGACAATGCAATATGGGCGGGTAGTTTAAACGGTGGCTTATTCGTTTCTACTAATAACGGCTTGTCATGGAGCGATAAGGGTTTGAAAAACGAAGCCATTTATGCCATCTCTTTTAAGGACAATCAAATATTCATCGGTACGTCTAAAGGGCTGTTCGTAACGACGAATGGGGGCAACACTTATTCTGATATCAGTGCAGGCTTACCCAACAAATCTGTATGGGCTTTACTTTATAGGGGAAACCAACTTTTTGCAGGTACGAATGGAGGATTAATGTTGTCAATTGACAATGGCACAACTTGGAAAGCGGTGAGTACAGGATGGACAACAAATGTTGTCATATCATTGATAGAGAAAGACAGTTTTATTTTAGCAGGTAGACTTTTTGACGGTATAATGTACTCTACTAATGGCACAGATTGGTCACTCCGAAATACAGGTTTGACCAATAGACGTGTATGGTCATTAGCGGTTAAAGACGGTAAAATATTCGCTGGCACAAATAACAGCATTAATGTTTCATCTGATAACGGCAATACATGGTCGCTATGTAATACAGGAATATCAACACCTATTTACACTATCACGGCTAATGCTTCTCGCATAACGGCAGGCACATTTGGTCAAGGTATTTATACTTCTTTAGACAATGGGGTTACTTGGACAAGCTCCAATAATGGACTTCTTAATAATCGCATATTGGCTTCCGCTTCTATAGGAAATAGTGTTGTTGTAGGTACAGATGGTGGTGGTAACTATGTATCAAGTGATATGAGTCAGCCGTGGAAAATAGCCGAAACGGGTATCAATAATGCCTATCCTTTTGCCTTGTTTGGTAAGGGTAGTCAATTATTGGCTGGTTGTTATGGCAATGGTATTTTTTCATCTTCTGATAATGGAAATACATGGGTTGCCGCCGCAGCTAATGGTATTGTAAAACAAGGGTGGAGCACTGTTTTTATTGAGAAAGACAATATTTTATATGCAGGAACGGACCAAGGCATTTTTAAATCAACCGATAATGGGGCAAACTGGGTTACATCAAATATAGGTTTAAAAACAATTAATATACGTTCTTTGCTCTTTAAAAACAATTTTATTTTAGCTGGAACAGATGGTGGTGGCGTCTATAAATCAACCGATAATGGGGCGGCTTGGAGATTGGTCAGTTCCGATACAACACTTAGGGTCTTTTCATTGGCATCCGATGGTACAAATATATGGGCAGGTACTTTTGATAAGGGTATTTGGCTTTCTACAAATGATGGAGAGTCATGGTCATCTGTCAATATTTCAGGTTTAGGTAATACAGGTATTTGGGCTGTAACCACAAAGGGGAACACTGTTTTTGTAGCATCGAATGGGGCAGGTGTTTATAAATCATCCAACAATGGTGCAACATGGACTAATGCCAGTGCGGGCTTGAAAGATTTAATCATTCGTAGTATGACTATCATAGGAGGGACGCTCATAGCAGGGAGTGCTAATAGTGGCGTTTTTTCTTCCAATAATGACGGAGCAAGTTGGACAGAACTCAACACAGGTTTGGGTTATACGAATATTCTCACTTTTCTCAATTACAACAATCACCTCTGGGTAGGTACGTGGGGTGGAGGTGTTTGGAAACGTCCGCTTTCTGAACTCAATCTTATCAACGCTACCAAAGACATTGTAAGTGATAATATTACCGTATATCCCAATCCTGTGTCGCAGGTTTTGGAAATAAAAGGTATGCCCGCTAACATGAACGTTTCTATTTACACTATTCAAGGGCAATTGATAGAAAATCATAAAGCTGTGATGAATAACCGATTGAATATCAATCATTTACACAGTGGTGTCTATCTGCTAAAATTAGAAGACGATAAAGGGATAGCGTTGAAGAAGTTTGTAAAAGAATAACTTACCCCCTCAGTATTTTCTTTATCTATTTTCACCACTCCTAAACCTTACTGTAAAATGAAAAATCTAAATTCTTTAAAAGACAATCAGCTTTTTTATCTTATTATACTTTTTTTAGCGATAATTGTGGCAGGCATTGCTCATTGTATAACGAATGTATAGTGTTTAGCACCTGTAGCTTCGGCTTGAGCCGAACCTGTCTGAACGCCTTTAGGCGTTAAATACTGAGGGGAGTGCAACGCCTAAAGGCGTTCAGACGGGTTCGGCTAAAGCCGAAGCTACAGGTGTGGCTCGCGCAATTCCACGGGCTTAATACTCGCTTTTTTAATTTTCATGTTCAACCATTCCACAGAAAAAGAGAACGCCATAGCGAAATAGATATAGCCGTGTGGGAAATTTATTTCATCAATATGTATGCCTTCCACAATAAGAATGACAGATATAAGTATCAAAAAGGATAAGGCTAAAACTTTGAACGTGGGGTGTTGGTGTATGAAATTGCTGATGCGGGAAGCAAAAACGAACATAAAAGTCATGGCTATTAGCACAGCAATGATACGAATGATGAATAAATCATTTTCAACCATGCCGATTGCCGTAATGATGCCATCAAAACTGAAAACAAGGTCAATCAAGATGATTTGTCCAACAATGGCTTTAAAGGTATTAGACTTTTTATTGACTTGATTGTTGGGGTCTTCGCCTTCCAATTTTTTATGAATCTCCAAAGTTGTACTTGTTAATAAAAACATGCCGCCGCCGAATGTTATCAAGTCTTTGAAACTCACAACGTGTCCGAATAGGGTGAAAAGTTCGCCTGTTTTATTTATCAATTGGGCAAGTGTGAAAAGCAATACAACGCGCGTGGTAACGCCTACGACCATCCAAATAAAAGAAGCGCGTTTTTTTTCTTCGTCTGATTGCAAACGACCTAAAATAATGGATACGAAAATGACATTGTCAATGCCTAAAAGGATTTCCATAAAGGTCAAGGCAAGGAGGCTTGTCAAAGCGTGGAGTGTAAATAACTGTTCCAAGTTGTTCTATTTTTATATGAAAAGAAGGGCAATGTCGTAAGTTTTCAGATAATTTATGCCTTTTTTATGATAAAATTTCAATTGAAACCCTAAAATACTGAGGGGGGGGGGAAATAACTCTTGGAGGATTTCAAATCCTCCAAGAGTTGTAACTAATTGATACACAAATAATTAGTGTGACAGTTTTAAAATAATCTTAGTATTTGTATTTGAAACGATTTATGTAGTTCTTAGGTGACAGACGCTTTGAAAGCGTCTGTCACCTATGCGCAAATACTAAGATTAGTTTAAAACTGTTACATTAGTTAATTTTATTCAGTTCTTTCGTATAATATGCGAATTACGGGTTCAAAAGCCCCGTTAGGGGTGAAATATTGGTAAAAAGTTCAAAATGACCCACTTTATAGCCCCTTTAGGGGTGAAATCATGCAAATTGCACCCCTAAAGGGGCTTTGAGAGAGGTTTGGTTACCATTTTTTACCAATATTCCACCCCTAACGGGGCTTTTGAACCCGTAATTCGCATATAATATTGTTTTCTGATTTATTTTCATCGAGCCAGTGTAAAATCGCCTTTAATCAACCCTTTTCGACCATCAATATAAGTAACAGTCGCAAAAAAGACATACACCCCCGGGAGGGCTTCGTGCCCATTGATGCGCCCATCCCAACCCATTTGCTCAGGAGCGGGATAAATGCGGGTGGTTTCATACATCATTTCGCCCCAACGGTCAAATATTTTCATATCGTCAATGCTGACAACTGTTTTACCACCATAAATTTGATAAAAATCATTGACTCTGTCGTTGTTGGGAGAGAAGGCTTGTGGTGTGAAATAGAGGTTGTCTCGGCGAACGGTTATTTGTGTTACGGCAGTTTTTTGACAACCATATTCGTCAATGGCGGTGATGCCGAAGGTTTGGGAGTCAAAAGGTTTCACAATTGTATCCAAAACTCTAATGCTGCGGTCTGTCCAGAAAAAAGTATCAAGTGTATGGTTTCCGATTGCCCACAAGCGGAAGCTATCGCCAAAAGATAATTCTTGACTTTGAGTAATATAGATATTAAAAGGTGTCGGGTTTTCTAATTTCACCAATGTGTCCAATTTACAGCCTTTTTTATCTATCAATACAACTGGATAATCACCTGCTTTGAGGTTGGGTACAAATATTTGATTTATCAGCGTATCGCCTTTTACGACAATGGAGTAGGGAGGTGTACCCCCACTGATACTGTCTATGGCTATAACACCATCAGTGCCATTATTGCAGCGAGGCGGCGTAAGCACAAAAGAAAAAGCATTGGGTGGCTGAATGACATCAATCTCCACATCGTCTTGCAATTCACAGGCATTATTAGCAGTGACACTGACGGTATATTGGCTTGTTTTAGTAGGTTTTACCACAATTTTAGCCGTTGTTTCACCGGTGCTCCACCGATAGAGGCAGTTGCGACAATCGGGGATAGTGGCATCTAAAACGAGGGGTTTATATTGGCATACAAGGGTATCGTTGCCAATATGTAGTTCCGAAACGCAATTGATTTTCACAATCCACATATCGTCTGTAATATCGGAAGGGGGCGGGTTTATTTGGTCGCGATTGTCCTCCGTTTTATCATCACTCTTATTGGATTTGGATAAGCCACAGACCAGATAAGAGCCATCTTTAAATTTTACCATTTTGAAAGGATTGTCATTGAGAGCACCACCCACGGTTTTTTCCCAAATTTTATCCCCATTTTCATTCAGATACAAAATCCAAAAATCAAAAAGTCCTTTTAAAGAGTCTTCTTTATTGCCGCTGGGTTGTGAAATTGTTTGACCCGCTACAAGGAAATAGCCTGTTTTGTTTTGGTCTATGGTTATGGCATAATCATAGTTGCTGCCGCCATAAGATTTATCCCAAATTTTGTTGCCATCTTTATCAATTCTGACCAACCAATAATCCGCTTCTCCATAGAGAGGGGCTGTTTTTTCACCAAAAGGTTCCGAATGACTATAGCCACAAACAACCACAGAGCCATCCGTTAATTCGGTAAGGCTTCGGGGCGAATCATCAGCATCGCCGCCAAAAGATTTATCCCAGATTTTTTGTCCATCGGGTGTTATTTTCAGAATCCAATAATCTTTTACGCCTTGCAGAATAGAGCTACGGTCGCCTGATTTACCCGAAGAACTACCACAAGCGAGGATGATATTACCGTCTTTCGTCAAAGTCATTCCAATGGGGTATTCATCACTGCCACTGCCGCCAAAGGTTTTATCCCAAACTTTATTACCATTAGGGTCAATGCGAATAACCCATAAATCCAAGCCGCCTTTAGAGTTTTCCGATTTATCCCCATCAGCATTTGAGTTGGAATGACCTAAAATGACATAACCCGCTTCATTGGGCAGCTTTACGACGTTAAAAGCAATATCTGCTTCTTTTCCACCGAATGTTTTATCCCACACTTTGCTACCGTCGGGTCGTATTTGCATGACCCAAAAATCTTTCCACCCTTTATTAGCTGTTGTTTTTTCACCTGAAATACCTGAATTGCTTTCACCAACAAGCAAATAGCCTTGTGTATTTTGAACACCAGCATGGCAGATGTCATTCTGATCGCCCCCATATCTTTTATCCCATTTTTTATTGCCTTGAGCATCAATGCGGACAAGCCAAAAATCGCCCAAACCATTACCTCTACTGGGTTCGCTCACATCACCTCCTTGTGGTGAGGAAGAATGTCCAATCAATAAAAAGCCATCATCTTCGGTTTTTAAGGCATCATTTAGGGTTTCGTAGTGGCTACCGCCATACGTTTTGTCCCATTCCACAGTGGGTTGAGCTACAGCCTTTATGGTAGAAAATAGCAAGAAGCTGCTTAGGAAATAGATTATATTTCGTGAGTATATGTTCATGTTTGCTTAAAATCGTTTGTTATCTGGGGTCAAATATAAAGGGTTTCATAATGCTCTGCTTGATTATTTAGGGTGAAATTGAAAAATTTAACATAAATATTATTGTTCTATGGTTTTTTTACGCAATTATTACGAAATCCGCATACCATTTTCAACCTGTTGCTCTGGTTTTAGCAAAGTAACCACCCCCTCAGT
Organism: Saprospiraceae bacterium; assembly: GCA_043756725.1. Lineage (GTDB taxonomy): Bacteria > Bacteroidota > Bacteroidia > Chitinophagales > Saprospiraceae > JAAFJT01. Next base: position 1,277 of record JAYUQN010000866.1, on the reverse strand, counting down.
ATCCACGCTTCCTAAAACCAAAACTTCGCTAAAGAAGTTGGCAATTTGGCGCGGCGGGAAGTTTGTAACGGCTATTACTTGCCGCCCAATCAAATCTTCTTTTTTATATAAAACGGAAATTTGCGCGGAAGTGCGTTTGATACCTAAAGTTTCACCAAAATCTATGGTGAGTTTGTAGGCAGGTTTGCGGGCTTTAAGAAAGTCTTCGGCGGTAAGGATAGTGCCTACGTGCATTTCTACTTTGTGAAAATCGTCAAAGGTTATCATTTTTTTCAATCGTTTTGTCGGCAAAAATGAGGATTATTTGACTATTTTCAACAAGTTTTATCGAAATAAAAATATAGAGTTAAAAAAACGCAGATACTGAAAGAGCGACCCCCTCAGTATCTAACGCTTTTTTAACCTCATTAATAATGCGAATAATGGATTTCCCATAGGGATTCCTTCGGAAAAAAGCCCCGTTAGGGGTGCAATATTGGTAAAAAAACAATAAAATAACGAATTCTAAGCCCCGTTAGGGGTGTAATAGCGTAGAGCTTACCAATATAACACCCCTAACGGGGCTTTTGGAAGTGGATACACTCGTTTATTACCAATATTTCACCCCTAAAGGGGCTTTTTTTCCGAAGGAATCCCTATGGGAAACGCATTTGTCGCATTATCAATGTTGAATGATTATTTTTTCAGTTTTACGCTCACCCGCTGATTGATAGTCAACAAAGTAAACACCATTTTGTAAGGAGCGGGTGTCTATATTTACAGTTTGATTGTCTTGCCCTTTTTGAGTGAAAACGGTGTGACCGACTGTATTAATTAATTTCACTGTCCATTCTTTAGCCGTTTCATGGGTCACTCCTATATTGATATTGTCCTGTGCAGGATTAGGACTCACAGAGATAGTCTGCCCTTTGGATAAATTAGAGAGCTTATTATTGTAAACCGCCGCTTTTGTTATGTGCGTTGTTTCATAGTAGAAGGGTTCATTTGCCAGATTTAGACGTTGATTGCACCCCACAACTTGCGCTGTTTGGCTGGCATTTAACCTGTCATTGACGACAAAGAGATGGAAATTAGCGGTTGCCGTTTCATTGGGTGCTAAGTTTTCAATCGTCCAATAGCCATGCCATGAGTCGTAAAAGCCTTTAGAAGCATACGCCCCTTGAAAAGCAAAAGGTTTATTATCGCCTTCAAAGCGTTTATAAGGCGGTAACCAATATACCCGCACATTATTCACCGAAGCCGAGCCTTTATTGGTCACTTTTAAGGTGTATTTGATA
>JAYUQN010000865.1:0-2849 GCA_043756725.1 Saprospiraceae bacterium | reverse complement strand
TATTTTTACAAAAAATAATCAAAATCCAATCAAAATTCCTCAAAAAACTTACCCTAAATCTTGCTTGAAGCCCCTCAGTAAAAATGGGATTTTACCCGTTTCATGTATATCTCTGTGAAATAGAAGCCAATGACTTTTTATACAGGGTTTCAAATTGAAATCTGCCCTAAATATGCAAAGCCCTATTTGCCGTAGCTGCCAAAGCTGCTTCTTTAAAGGCTTCTGTATAAGTCGGATGGGCATGACTCATGCGAGCAGCATCTTCAGCAGAAGCACGGAACTCCATCAACGCCACCGCTTCGGCTATCATATCGGCTGTGCGAGGACCTACCATGTGGACGCCCAATATTTCATCCGTTTCTTTATGCGCCAACACTTTTACCATCCCCTCAGTATCCATGCTCGCACGGGCGCGTCCGAGGGCTTTGAAAGGGAATTTCCCCACTTTGTAAGGCATGCCGTTTTCTTTTAGCTGCTCTTCGGTATAGCCAACTGCCGCTACTTCGGGCCATGTATAAACGACGCCCGGGATAAGCAAATAATTGACATGTGGTTTTTGTCCGACGATTGTTTCAGCCACAAAAACGCCTTCTTCTTCGGCTTTGTGAGCTAACATAGCGCCTTTTATGACGTCGCCAATGGCATAAATACCTTTCACATTTGTTTCTAAATGACTATCAACTTCAATTCTACCTTTTTCATCTTTTTTCACACCTGCGTTTTCAAGACCCAAATTATCTGTATAAGGACGACGACCAATGGCTACTAAACAATAATCGGCTTCAATAGTCATTTTTTCTTCTGAATCACGTTTTTGATATTCTACGGTTACGGAATTTTCAGAAGGTGAAACAGCCGTTACAGCGTGTTTCAAGTAAAATTTCATACCCAAATCTTTCAAAGACCGTTGCAACTCTTTAGAGCAATCGCCATCCATACCTACAATGATTCTATCCAAGAACTCAATAACGTGCACCTCCGTACCCAAACGAGCATACACAGAACCCAATTCTAAGCCGATAACACCACCGCCAATAACGACCATACTTTTAGGAATTTCTTGGATATTCAAGGCTTCGGTGGATGTAATGATGCGTTTTTTATCGTAGTTGAAATTAGCAGGCACAACGGGTTTTGAGCCTGTTGCGATAATGGTTTTATCCGTTTCAATCTCTTGCACTGTACCATCTGCTTTTGTAATAGCTATTTTATTGGGAGTTATAAAAGAACCATGCCCTTTATAAACATCCACTTTATTTTTTTTCATCAAAAACTCAACCCCTTTGCATGTTTGCTCAACCACGTCATTTTTGCGTTTTATCATCTGGGGCATATTAACTTCTATATCGCCTTTAATGTCAATGCCATGAGTGGTGAAACGGTGCGTGGCATTGTGATAATGCTCCGAAGAGTCTAAAAGTGCTTTGGAGGGGATGCAACCCACATTCAAGCAAGTGCCGCCCAACGTATCATATCGCTCGATAATGGCAGTATTTAAACCCAATTGTCCGCATCTGATAGCAGCGACATAGCCGCCGGGCCCCGAACCGATGATAGTAACATCGTATTTCATAATAAGCGTTTTTATAATTTTAAAACATATAGAAATCTATATGCAAAGGTAACATGCCGTCCTTAGTTTTCCAAGTATTAACTTTAGTTTAGTACACGTAGCTTCGGCTTTAGCCGAACTCGTTTAAACGCCTTTAGGCATGGTGCTCCCCCCTCAGTAAATTACGCCTAAAGGCGTTCAAACGAGTTCGGCTGAAGCCGAAGCTACGTGTTTTTAAAATAACAAACAAATAACAAAAAACGGATTCAAGGTTTTGACCCGAATCCGTTTATTTTTAACTTTTATCTTTATCCTTAAAATCACGGTTTTTATTAAAATTTCTTCTATCGTTAAACCGTTTTTTATCATTTCCGTCCCGCTTATCTTTTCCCTCTATGTTTTCAGAATTGGGTGAAAGCGGAGGTGTAGGATTTGGATTGTCTCTTCTCGGCGGGACATCCGCTTTTAGAGAATTCGGATTATCTCTTTTCGGCGGCATATCTGCTTTCAGAAAGTTCGGATTATTGCGCTTAGGCGGCATATCCGTTCTTGGCGGTTGCGGTTTTCTAACCTCATTGTTTCTGTTATTGTTATTACCATCACCATTTTGTTCTGGGCGATTATCGGGTCTATCCGACTTTTCAAAACGACTATCAAAAGGTTTTTTCTTCTTTTTCTTTTTCTTTTTCTTATCGTCTGGCAATTCAACAGCGCCTACTAAATCGCCGCCATAATCCACGTCTTCTTCATAATCTTCATCATTTTCATCATCGCCATGCCCTTTGGCAACTGAAGGAACAAATTGTAGGTCTTTCAAATCATTAGGCATTTCACCTTTTCTATTTAAGGACAATACTTCTTTTACTTCGGGTACGCCTAAGGTATAAAATTTGCCTTTTTCAGGACCTGTATCAAAAACATAAATCATCAAGCCTTTGAAAACATCGGTTTTTATCAAAACAGCTAAACCCGATTTTGTTTTCAACCTTTCGGGGTTTTCAGGAAAATCTTGAAGCGCATCGAGGTAACTATCCAACTCGTAATTGAGGCAACATTTCAAGCGTCCACACATACCGCTCAATTTGGCTTGATTAATCGCCAATTGTTGGTAGCGGGCAGCGGTTGTTGAAACACTTTTGAAATCGCTTAACCACGTCGAACAACATAGTTCGCGCCCGCATGAGCCTATGCCGCCTACGCGAGAAGACTCCTGCCGTGCGCCAATTTGTCGCATTTCTATTTTTACCTTAAACTCTTTAGCAAAATGACGAATCAACTCACGGAAATCCACACGCCC
>JAYUQN010000864.1:0-7620 GCA_043756725.1 Saprospiraceae bacterium | reverse complement strand
TATTTCCTTTGTTTTCACCGATAGTGATGCCTGCGCGTTTGGCTTTCAACCCACCTGCTTGGCAAATTGCTTTATCGCTTATCTCGCTTATTTTGACTGTGATTTTCTTAGTTTGGTTAGCTGGTCGCATCTATCGAGTGGGTATTTTAATGTATGGCAAAAAAGTAACGTTTAGAGAATTGGGCAAATGGATGTTTTATAAAGGTTAAATTTCAGCAGCCCGTCATTGAAACAAAAAAAGCACCCCCTCAGTATAATAGGCTATTTGAAAGGCTTGAAAAGTGGGTTATGAAATAATTTTACACTAAAATGAAAAAAAAATCGGTGTAAAAGAAAAAAAGGCTCTATATTTGCAGCCCGTTTGAAAGTGATGGTCACCTGGCCGAGCGGTTAGGCTCAGCTCTGCAAAAGCTGCTACAGCGGTTCGAATCCGCTGGTGACCTCCAAAATTAAAGCGCAACTTATTGGTAATCAATAAATTGCGCTTTTTTATTTGGTTATCCTTTTTATTTGGTTATTCCCCAAAAAGCTGTTTCAACCTATTCTCTAATTGCTCTCCACGCAGGTTTCTTCCGATGATTAGACCATCTTTATCTACCAAAACGGTGCTGGGGATGCTTGACACACCATAATTTTTAGCGGCTTCATTTTGCCAAAATTTCAAATCGCTGACGTGGCTTGCCCACAATAAACCATCATCATTAATGGCTTTTATCCAACGCTCACGGTCTTGGTCGAGGCTGACGCTGAAAATATCGAAGCCTTTGCTTTTATATTTATTATAAAGTTTCACCACATTTGGGTTTTCACGGCGACAGGGACCACACCAGCTTGCCCAAAAGTCAATCAAAACTATTTTACCTTTCATGCCACTCAATTTAAGTTCTTTGCCACTTGTATCAGCTTGAACAATCTCTGGCGCAGGTACATCGAGCATTTGCGATTTCATTTGATTGATATACATACTGAGTGTCATTTTTTTCTCATTGCTTTCATCGGGGAAATCTGCTAAATAGTTTTCAGCATAAGTAACAAACAAAGGGCTTTGCGCTTCTTGCATTTTACTGAAAAAACCAGAGAGAGCATATTTGGCAGCTTTACTTTTAGCGGGCATCATTTTCAGCATATTGTTAAAATATCCTTTTTGTTGTTCTTTGCTCAAACCCAATTGCGGCATCAATATGACTTGTGCATAATTGCGACTAAGCTCATAGATGGATGGAATTTGGTTATAATCAGGGTCGTTAAGGTTGGCATATTGAAAATATTGGGTAGCAAAATATTCAATTTCGTCTTTAAATTTTGCCTTATTAGGGTTATGTTGAAAACTTGTGTAAGTGTCCAAAGCCAAAATTTTACCGACAAAAGGATTCGCTTTTTTTAAGGAATCTAACAATGCCAATTTCTTTTTGTCAAGTACCAACATTTCTGCTTCGGATTCTTTTCTGAAATTTTCATCGTTGTAGTTAAGCTGATATTTTTGAACAACTTTGTTCATATCGAGTTTTAAAATCCCCATTTTACGACGGGCATCGTCATAATCGGCATTTATTTTTGAACCCTGTGTTTCAGTTAGGCTTGGATTATAGCAAGGACCTGATAGAATCACGTCTTTTTCAGTACCCAATAACAGGGTTTTGAGATTTTCAGGTTTATTATTCAACCCTACGAAATAGAATAGTGGCGTGTTGCTACGAGGCACTTTAAAGGTGTATTTGCCTTGTGCATCTGCTTTCGCAAATTGTAGGGCTTCGCTGAAATAGCCATCAGTGCGCCAAAGTGAAACAGAATCTGCTGAAGAGCAGTTGTCTAAGGCACAAGTCAAAGTGACGTTCTCGAAAGCAGCTTTATTTTTTTGAGCAAAAATGATGGAATGGGCAAGGAGAAATGCGAGTAAAAAAAAGACTTTTTTCATTTTATTTGAAATGCTTATGTTCTATTTCAGAACGTGTTAAAAAATGTTCATAATGGATTAAGACCAATTTTAATACCAAACCCAAACTCTATTGGATTTCGGATTGAGGGTGTTTCAATCTGTAAAATTAATAAATACAAGACGCAAAGATATACCCCCTCAGTATTTGATGCAAAAATCATTTGTTTTGATTTAGTTAAAATTCGATTTTTGGGGTATAAAATTCGACTTTTTTACTAATCTCATTGAAATTCTTTGATAATGGCTTCACACGATTCTTCTAAAATCTCAAATACAAGCTCGAAGCGGTTATCATAATAAGGGTCGGGCACGTGGGTATTGCTATTACCCAATCCCAAATTATGTAAGCATAGGGGTTCCGAGATAGACTTTCACTTCGGGCGTAATTTTAACGGATAGTTTTATGAGGATGGCGTCAAATTTACCTTCTGTGCCTGTTTTGCGGTGCCATTCGTATGTGGTTTTTATGGCTTTGAAAACACTGGTTAGTGCGTTGTTCCCTTTACAATCTTCCAATATTTGTTCTAAACTTTCTACTGTAAAGGTTTTGGCTTTGCCACGCAATTCCACATCTAAAGCAGGACTAATGCCCATACATAAGCCGAAACTCATAATTGTTAATCCATGATTTTCAAGACTGGGGAAGATTTTAAGCCAATCCTCAATGAGAAGGTAGGTTTTTTCTTTGAGGGCATCGGTCATATTATTCGCTTGCTCTTTTATAGCATCGCTCATATTACCCGCTTGCTCTTTGAGCGAATCGCCCGCATCAGAGATTGTTTTCTTTAGTTTTTCTAACATAATCTACAATAGTTATGAGTTATGAATTATGAGTTATGAATTGGCGTTGGAATAACTCATAACTCATAATTCATGACTCAGATTATTCACGCCCCATATATCGCCAAACGAGATACAACAGGGAGACCAAAGCGGCTAAAGCTGCTGCTACATAAGTCATAGCTGCCCAATGGAGCGCATCTTTTGCCCCTTCGTGTTCTTGACCCCGCGCTGTGCCAGTTTCATCTAACCAAACCAATGCCCGGCGGCTCGCATCAAACTCCACAGGAAGTGTGATAAGGCTGAACAAAGCTGTAATACCAAAAGCAATTATGGTCAAAAGCATAAGCGTTTTACCAAAAGCACTGCTTATCAGTAGCAAGCCTGCCATAAAAAGGAATTGTTGCATGCCCGATGCTATTTTCACAAAAGGCACAATGGCTGAACGAAAAGCCAACATAGAGTAAGCCGTTGCGTGTTGTACCGCGTGACCGCACTCATGAGACGCCACAGCCGCAGCTGAAATGCTGCGCCCATTATAAACCGTTTCACTGAGGTTGACAGTTTTATCAGCGGGATTGTAGTGGTCGGTTAAAAAGCCTTCTGACAATTGCACCTTGACATCAAAAATGCCATAGTAGCGCAACATGGATTCGGCGATTTCTTTGCCACTCATGCGGTTGCTCATTCCTACTTGACTGTATTTTTCAAACTTGCTTTTCAAGCGATTGCTGACGAACATGCCTACTAAAGACATAACACCCGCAATAATCATATAACCCATATCAAATCCAAACATCGTTAATTATTTTAGTTGTTAATAAAGTATTTTTAAGTGAACAAAAGTGATAATAAAACCATAAAATTAGATAAAAAGTTTCATATTTTTTTATCTCAATCGGCATTATGACGTGAAATAATTAGACAGTAACAACGGACAATGGACAAATGGCAATGGACAACTTTCATTTGTCTGTTGTCCATTGTCCGTTGTCATTTGTCCATTGGCTCAATACCATTTCAGCCCCTTTGAAAGAAGTTATTTTTCCTTCTAAAACTTGTTTTTCAACTGTGCTTAAATAGCTTTTTACTGAGGGGTCTTGATAAAAACGTTTTCTTAAAGCTATTTCAATACTTTCATGTAACCAATAAGCGGCTTGTGCTTTTCTATTGTCATAAAAAAAATTATTATCTTTCGTAGAATCTTGATAATCCATTATCAATTGCCAAATATCGGCAATGCCTAATTTCGACAATGCCGAGCATGTGATGACTTGAGGTGTCCATTTACTGGGTTTTGTGGGCAACAAATGTAGGGCATTTTTATAAAAAGCTTGCGCTTGTTTTGCCATTTTTTCCCGTTCTCCGTCGGCTTTATTGACAGCTATCAAATCTGCCATTTCTACAATGCCCCGTTTAATGCCTTGCAATTCGTCACCTGCTCCGGGCAATAATAGAAGGAGAAAAAAATCGGTCATAGAATGAACAGCGGTTTCAGATTGTCCTACACCTACCGTTTCAACAATAATAGTATCAAAACCAGCTGCCTCACAGAGGACGATACTTTCTCTTGTTTTACGTGCCACCCCGCCAAGCGAATCACCTGCTGGAGAAGGGCGAATGAAAGCTTGGTTATTCATTGAAAGGTGCATCATACGCGTTTTGTCGCCTAAAATACTGCCTTTTGTTACTTGACTTGATGGGTCAATAGCTAAAACAGCTACTTTTTTACCCCCCTCAATAATTTTCATTCCAAAGGCTTCAATAAACGTACTTTTGCCCACGCCGGGCGTCCCTGTAATGCCTATGCGCATGCTATTACCGGCGTGAGGCAAGCAGGCTTCGATAATTTGTTGCGCCAAGTCTTGATGATCTGCCCGTGTACTTTCCACCAGAGTAATAGCTTGGCTTAGCACAACCCGATTGCTCGCCAAAATGCCTTCTACATAAGCGGATAACGATAAAGGCTGTTTTCTTTTAGGGCTATGAAATTGCGGGTTGATACTTTCCACTGTTTTTTTTAGGTGTAAAAATACAGTATTAAATGTAAAAATGTAGTTTTGCCAAAAATTATGAGAATGCCAAAATCTGGCGGTTTTTAATAATCTGTTATTAATTTTTAAACTCAATAGGGTATGAAATGTTCTTATTTGTTTGTTTTACTTTTTTTTATGCGCCCTTTCCTGTCTTTCAGCCAATCCGATACAGTAACGGTTATTGGCGTAGGTGACATAATGCTTGGCTCAAATTACCCTTCCGACGACTATTTACCGCCCAACAAAGGGGCTGATTTGATGAAAGAAGCCCATGACATACTTAAAAATGCAACGGTTACTTTTGGAAATTTGGAAGGTACGGTGCTTAACAATGGAGGTGTTGTCAAAAAATGTGCAAATCCAGCGGCTTGTTATGCTTTTCGTATGCCTGAATACATGATAGATAACCTAATAACGGCTGGTTTTGATGTCGTCAGTATTGCCAACAATCATGTGGGTGATTTTGGGGAAGCAGGCAGAACGAATGCGCCCAAAGCCTTGAAAAAGAAAGGCTTGCATTATGCAGGGCTTATGTCATGCCCTACGGTCATTTTTGAAAAAAAAGGTATTAAGTTTGGCTTAGCAGCATTTGCCCCCAATACGGGAACGGTGAATATAAATGATATACCCAATGCGGTTCGCATCGTGAAACAGTTAGAAGCGCAAGTAGATATTGTCATTGTCTCTTTTCATGGGGGCGCAGAGGGACCCAATCATCAACATGTTAAGCGTAAAAAAGAAATATTTTATGGTGAAGACAGATCGAATGTTTATGAATTTGCGCATAAAGTGATTGATGCAGGAGCGGACATTGTTTTTGGACATGGACCCCACGTTACACGCGCCGTTGAGGTGTACAAAGACAGGTTTATAGCGTATAGTTTAGGCAATTTTTGCACGTATAAACAGTTTAATCTCAAAGGCGTCAGTGGGATAGCGCCTATTGTCAAGGTATTTACGGACAAAAAAGGCAAGTTTTCTAAAGCACAAATTACGCCCATTTACCAACATGCTTCGGGTGGCGTAGCCCTCGATAAGCAAAAACAAATTATTGAGGTCATACAGAATTTGACTAAAACCGATTTTCCAGAAGGTAAAGTGAAAATTAGTGATAATGGACTGATCACGGGTGGAAAATAAGAACAAGGAGAGCCGTCTTCAAATACCTGTTCCCATATCTTTTTTTTTGCCTACTTTTGCAAAAAAAATATCAACATGGATACGCTGACCAAATCTACAACCGAATTAGATTTTTTAAAAAAATTGGGCTTGAAAAAAGCCAATCATGGTACATCTACGGGCTTGCTTTCTTATGGCAGCCGTAAAAGTCTCAAATCCTTTTCACCTGTTTCTTCCGATGAAATTGGCTCCGTAAGCGTCACGACGCGAGAGCAATATGACCAAGTCATTGCTCAGGCTGAGGTGGCTTTTAAAGTTTGGCGTGAAATACCTGCGCCCAAACGCGGTGAGATGGTGCGCCAATTTAGCACAGAGCTACGCAAATTTAAAGACCCACTGGGTCACCTTGTAAGTTACGAAATGGGAAAAAGCTTGCAAGAAGGCTTGGGAGAAGTGCAAGAGATGATTGATATTTGCGATTTTGCAGTGGGTTTGAGCCGCCAATTGTATGGATTGACCATGCATTCCGAGCGTTTGCACCACCGCATGTACGAACAATGGCACCCGATGGGCATTGTGGGCATCATTTCAGCTTTCAACTTCCCTGTTGCCGTTTGGTCTTGGAATGCGGCTTTAGCATGGGTTTGTGGCGATGTGACTATCTGGAAACCGAGTGAAAAGACCCCCCTCAGTAGTATCGCTTGTCAAAACATTTTACAGAAAGTATTGAAAGCCAATAACTTGCCCGAAGGCATTTCAAATATCATCAACGGGGATTATAAAGTAGGGGAGTACATGACGAAAGACAGCCGTGTGCCCTTGATTTCAGCCACAGGCTCAACGCGCATGGGTAAAATAGTGGGAGCCACAGTCGGCGGTCGCTTGGGTAAAACGATATTGGAATTGGGTGGCAATAATGCCATCATCATTACACCCTCTGCCGATTTGAGCATCGTTACACCCGGAGCCGTTTTTGGTGCTGTGGGTACAGCGGGACAACGTTGCACGAGTACCCGTCGCTTAATTATACATGAAAGTATTTATGGCGAGGTTAAAAAATTATTGGTAAAAGCCTATAAGCAACTCCGCATTGGCAATCCACTTGAAGAACATAACCATGTAGGACCCTTGATAGATGGAGATGCGGTGAATAAATACTTAGAAGCCATTCGTCAAGTGAAAGAGCAAGGAGGTAAATTTATTGTAGAAGGTGGGGTTTTAAAAGGCAATGGCTACGAAAGCGGTTGTTATGTGCAGCCTTGTATTGCAGAAGTTGAAAACCATTGGTATATTGTGAAGCATGAAACCTTTGCACCGATTCTCTATTTGATAAAATACAGTACCCTTGAAGAAGCCATTGCCATCCAAAATGGCGTACCACAAGGCTTATCATCTGCTATTATGACGGATAGCGTACGCGAAGCAGAGAAGTTTTTAAGCACAGCAGGCAGCGATTGTGGCATTGCCAATGTGAATATCGGAACGAGTGGTGCTGAAATAGGGGGCGCTTTTGGTGGTGAAAAAGATACAGGTGGTGGACGTGAAAGTGGGTCCGATGCTTGGAAAGCTTATATGCGCCGTCAAACCAATACCATTAATTACTCAAAAGATTTACCTTTGGCACAAGGAATTAAGTTTGAGTTTTGATAATTTAACCCAAGTTTCGTGGTATAATGACTAACCACGCTCTTTAGGGCGTGGGCAGAAATAATGAGCGAAGAAAGGCTTTAGCCATGCACTTATTTTGAG
>JAYUQN010000863.1:0-2854 GCA_043756725.1 Saprospiraceae bacterium | reverse complement strand
TCCTAATTCCTAATTCCTAATTCCTAATTCCTAATTCCTAATTCCTAATTCCTAATTCCTAATTCCTAATTCCTAATTCCTAATTCCTAATTCATTATTTCCCATAAACGGGTTTATCAGGCAATTCATTTTTATCATCAGACGCACGTGGAAAATGCGTTTTCAAGATTTGACCAATATCCTCAATCACTTGACAAAGCCCTTCCACGATTTGCTCTTTTTCAAAAAAAGATTTCAACGTAGCCGCCTCGGTTTTCCAAAATTGAATGCCCATTTTTTGATGAATCCCTTCATCGCCGAATATGGCAAATTTATGGTCTTTCATAGCCACATACAGCAACACACCGTTGCGTTCCTTTGTACGGTGCATTTTCAGCTTTTTAAACATTTCGATTGTCCGCTCAGGTGGTGTGGTTGTACAATGACTTTCCACATACACCCGTATTTCACCCGAGCTTGCCGTTTCAGCATGTCGAATAGAAGCCATGATTTGTTTTTCTTCGGCAGGATTGAAAAACGTCTTTTTTTTGAAAAAAGGTAATGTCAGCATATAAAGGGTCTTGAAAAGTAGCTTCGGATTTATCCGAACCCGTTTAAACGGCTTTAGCCGTTAGTGTTAATTAATTATACTCAACGGCTAAAGCCGTTTAAACGGGTTCGGATAAATCCGAAGCTACGGGTTCGGATAAATCCGAAGCTACGGGTTCGGATAAATCCGAAGCTACGGGTTCGTTAATAATTATTGCGTCGGTTTGGTATCAAACGCCCCTTTCAAGCTCGGTGCTTTTTCTGCCCCTTGTTCTGCTTGAAAAAAGCCTTTTTCTTTGAAGCCAAAAATGCCTGCAAAAATATTGCTTGGAAACGTTTTGGTGCTCAAATTATAGGCTTGAACCGCATTGTTGAAATCATTACGCGCCACTTTTACACGGTTTTCAGTCCCTTCCAACTGTACCCGTAAATCGCCAAAAGCAGCGTTGGATTTCAAGTTTGGATACGCTTCCGTCACGCTCAACAAACGGCTCATCGCAGAACCTATCATGCCTTGTGCTGCTTGAAACTCTTTGATTTTTTCAGGTGTCAAGTTTGACGCATCCACTTTCATTTGTGAAGCACTGGCACGGGCTTGAATAACGCTTTCAAGAACCCCTTTTTCAAAGTTCGCTTCTCCTTTCACGGTTTCCACAAGGTTGCCAATAAGGTCATTACGGCGTTGATATTCGCTTTGCACATTCGCCCATTTGCCATTCACGTTTTGGTCTGTGGCGACCATACCATTGTACTTACAACCGCCATATAACATAAACAAAGCGGCAATTCCGATAAGCACCCAAGATGATTGTTTCATACTGTAATTCTTTTTTTTGATTTTAGTAAAAAGATAAATTAGTTAATTCGTGGTTCAAATTTAGTTGAATAATACACTTCTTCTACTTTTTGAAAAAGAAATGTGATAATTTCGTAAAAAAATTGCGTTAAACGGGTCTTCTGAACGACATAAATACCATATTATGACGAAATTAGTTCCATTTGGTACGCTGTAAGGCTATCTTTTAGGCATCATCAGAAGTGAATATCCGACCAATGAGGCTGGTAAAACGACCAATACTTCTCCTACTCCTAAGGGTTTCATAAATAGTATAAATTGTAGCTGCTTCTAAAATGGGGTTATAATTTGTCGTCCATACCTTGTATTTTTACCGCCTTATGTAGCTTCGGCTTTAGCCGAACCCGTTTCAACGCCTTTAGGCGTTTTTGCATATTGTATTTCAACGCCTAAAGGCATTAAAACAGGTTCGGCTGAAGCCGAAGCTACGTGCTATTAAAGCATTATAAACCAGATATGAAAATATTACACACCGCAGACTGGCACTTAGGCAAACGCCTCGAATCGTTGAGCCGCCACCCCGAGCAAGAGGTTGTTTTAAATGAAATTTGTGAAATAGCCGACCGTGAAAACGTGGATGTTGTCCTCATTGCAGGCGATTTATTTGATACTTACAACCCGCCCAACGAAAGCGTGGAGTTGTTTTATAAAATATGTAAACGCTTGTGCAACAATGGTTTACGCCTTGTTGTCGCCATCGCAGGCAATCACGATTCGCCTGAGCGTATAGACGCACCCGACCCTTTGGCGCGCGAATGTGGAATTATTTTCGCAGGCTTTCCCAACGCCACAGTACCCCCTTTTTCACTCAACACAGGCTTAGCCGTGACGCACAGTGATACAGGTTTTATAGCTTTGAGACTGCCGAATTATGACTATCCGTTACATATTTTATTGACGCCATTTGCCAATGAAGAACGCTTAAAAAAGTATCTGGGTGAAACGCAAAGAGAAATGATTTTGCGCCAAACGGTATCTGAAAAGTGGAAAAATGATATGGTGAAATTTTCACCAACCGTCGCTAATCCTAAACCTGCTGTCACGCTTCTCATGAGCCACTTGCTTTTTATCAGGGATAATCAAACCGTGGTGCAAGAAGACGAGGGTGAAAAACCGATTTATATCGGCACTGCCTCTGCTTTTTATCCAGATGATGTGCCAGACGGTGTGCAATATGTGGCTTTAGGGCATCTCCACAGATTTCATTATGTGGCTAAGACCCGCTTGCCTGTCGTGTATTCGGGTAGTCCGTTGGCGTATAGTTTCAACGAAGAAAATCAAGAGAAATATGTCATTTTGATAGAAGCAGAACCTGAAAAACGGGCAATAATCAAGGAGATTTCCTTAAAAACGCCTAAAAGGTTATTTAAAATCATCGCTGAAAATTTTGAAGATGCACTTTTAAAATTGGCGCAAGTGCCGGGTACTTTGATTCAACTCTCCGTAAAAACAGAAAATGGGCTTGACCGT
>JAYUQN010000862.1:0-2857 GCA_043756725.1 Saprospiraceae bacterium | reverse complement strand
TGATTGATATGGTTCAATATAAAACCCCCACACGCAGCGAGCACCTTCCTGCTGCGAGTTACAGCCTTGTGGCGCAAGCCGAAGGGCGGGGTGTTTTTTCGTTTTGTATGTGCCCGGGTGGTTTGGTTGTGCCTGCTGCCACAGCACCGGGTGAAATAGTGGTGAATGGTATGAGTATGAGCCGTAGAGATTCGCCTTATGCCAATTCGGGGACGGTGGTTGCCATTGAGTTAGAAGATTTGAAAGATTTTGAAACGCAGGGTGTTTTAGCGGCTTTGGCATTTCAAAAATCAGTTGAGCAAAAACTATTTGCCGCAGGCGACGGGTCGCAAAAAGCGCCCGCGCAACGTTTAACAGACTTTGTAAATCGTAAAATTTCAAAAGATTTAAGAGATACATCCTATATTCCGGGGCTTTTTAGTGCCCCCATGCACGATTTATTACCCCCCTCAGTATATCGGCGATTAAGAACAGGGATTTTGCAATTTGGCAAGATGATGAAAGGCTATTTGACTGAAAATGCCAATGTGATAGGCACCGAAAGCCGCACATCTGCGCCCGTTCGCATTCCACGCCACAGCGAAACACTGATGCACGAAGGCGTAGAAGGTTTTTTTCCGTGTGGAGAAGGAGCAGGTTATGCTGGTGGTATTATTTCTGCGGCTATGGACGGGCAAAATGTGGCAAAAGCTGTTGCAGACTATTATAAAACATAGAATATTTTAAAATATTTTGAAAAAAAATAAAAATTTAACGGTGGGTTTGTAATTTTGATGTTCCTTAGTAATAAATAAATGCACGGGTTACCACAATAAAAAATAGTAAGAAAACATGAAAGATATAGCAGATTTAATAGGACGAATACTCATTTCCGTCATATTTTACTTCGAAGCGTATGATAAAATATTTTATATGACGGCTACCAGAGCAACAATGACACTGTACAACATCACTTGGAAACAAGATTTATTGATACAATTATCGGGGTTTTGTTTGATATTAGGGGCAACGCTCATTTTATTGGGTTATCGGTCAAGCCTCGGCGTGCTACTTATTTTATTTTATTGGATACCTTTGACCTTTATTTTAAATAAATTTTGGGAAATACCCTTTTCAGACCATGAAACCCGCCGCAGTGTTTCGCTTCATTTTATGAAAAATATTGCCATCGTAGGTGGTTTGTTAATAATTTGGGCAAATGGAAGTGGACGGTATAGTATGAAAAGATTGTTGGCGACAACGAGAGTTTAACGAATGACAAATAATGAACTAATCCATTGATTATCAATATTTTAAAAAAAATACTGAGGGGTAAAAGTTCATACTTCACCCTTCATTTTTCAACCTTCAATTGGGGTACATATTTTAATTGCACACATAAAAATAAAATAAGGATAAATATTAACAATAATGTGTTATATTTGCCCAATTGTAGGAACTTAAAATAGATTTATTAACCAACTTACTTAGAAACCTTTGACTATGAGAGCCGTAATCGTCGAAGATGAAAAACCCAGCATGGAAAACTTGCAGAAGCTGTTGAGCAAATACTGCGAGCAAGTGGAAATAGTCGGCACTGCCGAAGATGTAGATACTGCCTTGGAATTGTTTCACAATCCTTCCATACAGCCCGATGTTGCCTTTTTGGATATAAACTTACCCAATGGCTTAATATTTCAGGTCTTGAATCAACTGAAAGAGGAAGATGATATCAATTTCGACATCATTTTCATCACGGCTTATGACCAGTTCACCAAACGGGCTTGTGAGTATGCATGTGTGGGCTATATCAACAAACCGATAGACCCCGATGATTTGAAAGCTGCGGTTTCACGGGTCAAAGCTGGTAAAAACAATAAAATTAAGGAGCGTATTGATGTTTTACAAGGGCATTATAGCAACCCTAATTCTTTTGGCAAAATGAGTATTTCAGCCGTTGATGGCATCTATTTCGTCAATATCCGTGATATAATTCGCCTCGAAGCAGAAGATAATTATACGCATATACACACCAAATCGGGCGATAGAATGACGGTAGCCAAAACCATCAAATCTTATGAAGAACTGCTATCAGGTGTCAATTTTTTCCGCGTTCATAAAAAACACTTGATAAATCTTAACTTTATGAGCCGCTTCATCAAAGGGGATAATTTGGTTTTGATGGACGATAATATCAAGATTGAAGTTTCACGCCGCCGCCGCCCTTCTTTCATGGAATTGATGAAACGTTTGCAAGTTGAAATTCAAGAGTTATAATTAGGAATTAAATTATCGTTTCATACAACTTACAACGACGTTCGTACAATATATCACTACACTCGTACATTTTTAATAGGTCTCAATGCTTTGATATTAAAAAAAAACTAATATTTTTGCAACCCAATATTATCAATATCGTTATACTCCAACACGAGCGATTTGCAGAAAAACAAGTCCACGAAACAATTGAAAAAAAATATATGTGTTTTTATTGCTAATCTTAAAAAATTGTGTTTCACTGCTTTAAGTATTCGTGAAAATATAATGTTATAATTTTATAATAAAAGTGCCTTTTTTTTTTGTAATTTAGATTAAAACCATTACCTTTAATCTCTCAAATTATAATATCACCCATGACCGACCTATTAACTTCTATTCAAGATGAACCAAATTTACATTTTACGAATTTTACAAAATTTTATACTATGGAAGACAAGAAAGGAGGAAGCCCTCCGAAAAGTGCAATTAGCGAGTTAAACAATGATAGTAAATTGCAAGCTCTTACTCAAGCAGAAGCTGCTAAACTGAGAGGAGGAAAAAAATTGACTTCAAGCTGTGGTGATACACCGCCACAATAAAATTCTTATTGCTAAAATAA
>JAYUQN010000861.1:0-2862 GCA_043756725.1 Saprospiraceae bacterium | reverse complement strand
ACCAAGAACAAAGGTACTATTTAAAATGTAGTCGGGAAATTTATTTCCCGCTAAAATACGACGCTTACAGAAAATAAGAAATTTTTCAGCTACATTTTAAAAAGTGACTCATAACCAAGACCTCCCATAACAGATTTTAAAGGCTTTGAAATAGTATTGATGTGAAAATCCCAAGCATAAAACAAACGGTGAGCACGGTAAGGTTTTATTTGCTGGTCGTAAGAAAAACGATTATATAGACGGAATAATTTATCAACCGTCACGATTTTACCGTTCAAAAAAACATTTTTAGGGTTAATATCACTGCCTTTCATCGGCAACATACCCAAATAAGTAGGACGCAAACTATAAGACACGAGCGGTGTGAAGGCTTCATAATTGAAACGCCGTTTGTCATTCAGCTGTTTTTGAATGAAACCACCTGCATTAAGGGAAAAATTTACTTGATAACCCATCAAATTATTGCTGGGTAAGTTATAGGAGCGAATATCGAAAGTTAGCGTAGCCGCACCTCCCACATAGCGATTCCAACCCTCTTTACTATAAGCGTTCAAAATAGAATAATACGTATAATTGACTTGAATATTGCTGATATTCATACCCGAAAGTGGACGCTCTGGTTTTGGGCGAATCTTTGGCTTGGCTGTCCCTATTGAAGTAGAAACCGTCATTCTGGAAACAAAATCACCATTAATATTTTCAAACCCCAATCTCAATGTTGGCGTAAAACCTTTATATTTTAAAGGCGAGTGAGCTTCATCTCGCACCGTCACTAAGGGTAAGCCTAATCCTAAGAAAAAATATTTGTCACGGGACGGTTTAGTATCCTGAGCAGATAAAAAGAAGCAGGGCAAAAATGAAATCCACAAGAGTAGTCGTCTTTTCATAAAACAAAATTTTATAATTATCGTAAAATACCTAATAAAGTTTTAATATTTTACTAAAAATAAAGATACATTGAAAAAAAAATAAAGTTAACTTACCATTTTAAAGAAAATATGCTACCTTTGTGTGAAAATTACACTAATTTAAAATTTGTAACTTCTTTTTAAAAAAACAGTAAAAATAAAGAAGTAATTTAAGCAAAAAACCTTATTTTACTGAGGGGGGTAAAAATAATTCGTTTCACTCATTTTTTAAGCATATAATATCAATGACGGCTCTATTAGAATCCAATCCAACCGCAACCATGCAATTGGAAGATCGCAAAAATACAAAAATTGTTGCAACCGTAGGACCTGCCTGTAGCGATTACAACCAATTATTAGAATTGGCTAAAGCAGGTGTAAACATTTTTCGCCTTAATTTTTCACATGGCGAGCACAGCATTCATCTACAAGTGATTGAAAATATCACGGCTATTAATGAAAAATATGGTTTTCATTTGGGCATTCTCGCTGATTTGCAAGGACCTAAACTGCGCGTAGGCGTTATTGAAAACAATGCCCTCGAACTCAAAGAAGGAGATATTGTTACCTTTGTGAACGAAGAATGTATCGGCACGAAGGAAAAAATATATATGTCTTATCAGAAATTCGCCTCTGATGTGGAAGTAGGTGAAAAGGTACTATTAGATGATGGTAAATTCGTTTTTGAGGTTGTTGAAACCGATAAAATTGGGACTGTGAAATTGAAAGTTATATACGGCGGTGTTTTATCCAGTAAAAAAGGCGTTAATCTACCCGATACCAAAACATCTTTACCTTGCTTGACGGAAAAAGATTTGCGGGATTTAGATTTCATCCTCACCCAACCCAACATCAATTGGGTAGCCTTATCTTTCGTTCGCCGGGCTGAAGATATTTTAGACTTGCGCCGCCGCTTAGAAGCCGCTAAACACGATGCCCTTATCTGTGCTAAAATTGAAAAACCTGAAGCCATTGATAACTTAGATGCTATTATCAAAGCCACCAATGCCGTTATGGTGGCAAGAGGTGATTTAGGCGTGGAGTTTCCGATTGAAAAATTACCCCTTATCCAAAAGGAAATTGTATCAAAGTGCATTCAACGCGCGCGTCCCGTTATTGTGGCAACACAGATGATGGAAAGCATGATACAAAACCCAAGCCCCACCCGCGCTGAAGTGCTTGACGTTGCCAATGCGGTGATGGACGGTGCAGATGCCGTGATGTTGAGTGCTGAAACTTCGGTCGGCAAATATCCTATTGAAACGGTGAAATCTATGACCCGCATCATTTTAGAAATAGAAAAAGTACCTGTTCGTTTCAAACGCCCAGAGCCGAGTGACAAATCGGGTATCTTTGTACATGATGTTATTTGCCTTAATGCTGCTAAAGTGGCAGAAGATTTGAAAGCCAAAGCCATTATTGGTTTTACGTCTTCAGGTTATACCGCCTTCAAGGTGTCAAGTTATCGTCCTCCTTGTGAAATTTATATGTTTTCAGATAAACCATCCATGTTAAGCACCTTGAATTTGGTATGGGGCGTTCGGTGTTTTTACTATGATAAATATACCACAACCGACGAAACCGTAGAAGACACTATATCCATTTTGAAAGAGAATGGTAAAGTAAAAAAAGGCAATATCATCGTCAACACAGGTTCCATGCCTTTGCATAAACGATTGAGAACCAATATGATAAAGGTGACGGTCGTAGAATAATATTTTTTACCCCCCTCAGTATAAGACGATAAAAACAGATAAAAAATACTCCGAATTGAGCAAAATGCCTCTTCGGGGTATTTTTTTTGTAGCAGCAGATTTATTATGTTTCAATCCTTCTTATAAAGTGGAAGTTAATTCAAAAATAGTTTTTTCAGTAACATTTAAGCCTTTACTTCATTATATTTTGTAAGACTCAATGAAAGAACGGCAATAGACCCTCAAAAATTGGAAATAAG
>JAYUQN010000860.1:0-2863 GCA_043756725.1 Saprospiraceae bacterium | reverse complement strand
ACATTCCGTTTCAGCTGGTAAATTTATCAATTGTAGGAATAGTGTATTTAAATCTATGGTGTTCATAGTTTTTAATTTTATACACAAAGATAATAATTTATTTACATCTTATTTACCCCCCTCAGTATTTGACAGATTTTGAACAAATTTAAAAGGTATCAGTAACTAAATAAATAATATACAAAAAACAAAAATATGGAATAAGAATGGAATATTCATTTTAACTTCTTAAATTTGTAACGAAATTTCAACAAAATGTTAGATAAACTAAGAGATATTGCCATTAGATTTCAGATTGACCCTGAAATGACTGTCGGACACGCTGCAAAAGTGCCCACAGTTATAAAAGTATTGACTGAAATGAACAAGTCTTTTTCCAATTTTTTAGAAGTAGAGTTTTTGAAAAATGATGAATTTGGCTATATATTAAAAAATGACTTGCTTGATATTTGCGTTTGGGGCGATACACGTGAGGATGTTGAATCCGCTTTTACTTTTAGTTTTCATGCACTTTATGAAAATTTTGCTTTAGAAAATGATGATAAACTATCATCGGAATCTAAAAAATTAAAAAACAACCTTCTAAAATTTGTAAGTTAAAATTCAAATCTACTGATAAAGCCGAAGATTTCTTCGACTGCCCCTTGTCTAAAGAACAATATATTGAAATGCTGGTAGAGGATAATACGATAACTGTTTAGCCCCCTCAGTATTTGATAGGTTTTGAACAATGTAAAAAAGCTAAAACGTTCTTGTCGTTTTAGCTTTTTTAGGATAAAAAAAATTATTTTATACAGCTTGGAGAACGAAAGGATTTGAAATCGTTTGTTTACCAAATTTTTTGAGCAAATCTACTTCATTAAGGTTCTCCATTTTTCGGACGTTTTGACCGACTCCCGGAATGCGTTGAGTGAAAAATGGATACAGTTCTTCGGACGTATATATCTTGTGGACATTAGGAAAATCTAATAAAGGTTTGATTTTATCTTGATTTTTAAAGCCCTCACTATATTGAAACGCCCATTCTCCTGTTTTTAAACGCAACGTACCTATTTCCAAACTGCGATAAGTCAAACTGAAAACTATTTCTATATCCGTTGGGGTATAGAAGTCTTCTTGACCTTCTTCTGATTTGAAAAGTTTTAAAATACGTTTTAACATCTGTCTATGGTTTTTATTATTCGTGTAAAGTTAAGCGTTGGAAACGAATTGCAAGACATTTTTTTATTAATTTAAGCCGCTCTTGGCTCATCAAAGGTCTAAATTCTGTATCTAATAACGCATATATTTTATTTAAATTTTCAGTTGATACTAAGTTTTCACAAACGGGGCAGTACCTTTCGTCTTGGCTGTGCAACAATTTAACCAAATCAAAATGATTCAAAGTGTCTTTATTTTCCCATCCCGTTTTAGGGGCTGATTTTTCAATGTAACGTGTCAAAAAAGTCTCTGTTCGTTGCGAATCTATACACAATTGCTGTATTTTTTCTTCTTTTTCATTCCAAAACAAACCCCGTGCTGTATCATATATGGGTGTAAAACGGGGTGGGTTTTTGCCTTCAATATCTGTAATTACGCCCCAATTGTAGAAGTGTCGGTCACTATTACCGACTATCGCATCGAAGATAAGCAATTTTACGAAATTTTCCAAAAGTTCTTTCCAATGATTCGGAAAACTGTACTTTATGGCAGCTTCAGCAAATTGAAAAGTAAACAATATACGGGATAAATTTTGCCGTTCCACTGTTTCTACAAAATGGTCATCACCATTTAAAAAGGCAGAATATATTTGTGCACCGTGCATCAATAGCTCATTTTTTCTTAGAAAATAACGGCTGAAAAAACGTATTTGTTCATTAACGATTGCCAATTTTGAAAATGCCATCGTTAAGCCTAAGACTGCTCCTATCCGATTTAGCAAATGCTCTGTAATGCTTTCCATCGGATACCATTTATGACCCACTTTGGCGATATAGGCTGTCCATTTGTTTCGATTTGATTTGCGAGCTTCGCCATATTCATACAACCGCAAAAAATCTTTTGGGGCATCACCGCCTATACTAACGCCTTTTACGACATAATAGTTCCCTTTTTTCAAAACAGGTATATGCCTGTGCCAAGCCGTTTGCCACCCGCTTTGATTCAGAATACTTGTTTTTTGTAGTCTCATTAGTTTCTTTTTTTATGATTTTATATGACACCCCCCTCAGTATTTTACCTTTTTTCACCTCCCTTCTTCGCTTTTCACCGCCAATTGTCCACTCACCAACCTCGGCAAGAGCCTGTCTCGGATTTGGCGCAGGTGCGTGTTTTGTTGTTGTAGGTTTTCTATTTGCTCAAATATTGGAACTATGATTTCATCAAATCTATTTTGTAATAATTTAGGGGGTAATGGAAATTTTAAAGCGTGTAAATGATTTTGATTTAGTGATGGTACACCTGCACCTGCATTAAAGCTTTCAAGGTTTAAATTTTGTAAGAAATAATAAACGAATCTTGGCGAATTACCTTTAAAATCTTTCACATAAAGACTTGTATTGAGGGGCCAACTTTTTTTATTGATATATTGAACTACCCCCAATGAACCCGACCTACCCGTAGCTACACAAGGGGCTTCTACTTTATATTTATTATGAAATGCTTTAATTGATGTTGAAGCAACAACGGGATAATCGCCTGTTTCAATCTTTTCATCAGGTAAATCAAATCCTCTGTTTAATTTGATAAAATCTCTGAAATATACTACTTCCCACCCCTCTGGCACCCCCTTCACAAACCTCACCTTTTTATACTCTGGAAAGCGCATCCGCACAAACCATTCTTTGTACAGTTGTTGGGCTGTTTCTTCTAAGAGTTTGATGCG
>JAYUQN010000859.1:0-7666 GCA_043756725.1 Saprospiraceae bacterium | reverse complement strand
TAGTAGCAGGAACCACTCAGTATGAGCTTTCTGTCATTGATTGTGCATCTTCTGGACATGGCAGCACTGACACCCGTTATGCCACCTCAGATGACGGCGTTGGGAAAGGTATTTTTCGCCTCTATGTAGCCAGTAATGGAACCATAGCAGGCTATAGCTGGAGTACCTTTAGCAATTCTGTTTATTATGCTAAGGCTGACCGCCCGTTTGTTGTTGGGCGACTTATTCCTTAGACACTGGTGTCAGTGCGTAAAGCTAAATATCGTGGTTATTACAAACATTTTGACTCTACGAGTCATTTATATTCCATGATTTCTATGACTCATAGAGTCAAAATGTTTGTAATTGGAGTTAAATTCCTTAAATTCAGGTAGTTATTTTTATAAAATTGAAACATCTACACGGCTTTTTAATGGTAAAATAATTGTAGGAATGTAGCGTGATGTGAACGATATACCCTATTTTTGTAAAAAAAAGACGGATGAAACCACTACTGACATTTTTAATCTTAACCCTTCCTATTTTTCTTTCTGCTCAAACGCTAACACGGGGACCTTACCTCCAAGCCGCTACGCCCACTCAAATCACCCTTCGCTGGCGTACAGATGTTGCTTGTTTGGGGTCTATTCGTTATGGAACAGCTTTAAATGCTCAAAATAAAACCGCAACAGAGCCACAAGTGACAACTGAGCACATCGTCACGTTGACCAATTTGACACCCGAAACGCAATTTTTTTATACGCTTTATGGTGGAACTGTCTTGTTGCAAGGCAATAATATAGACAATCACTTTTTTACTTTTCCTACTGAGGGGTCTAAAAAAAAGCGGCGAATTTGGGTCATTGGCGATGAAGGCACAGGAGATGACAATCAACGCAACGTTGCAAAAGCCTTTGAAGGCTATGTGAAACAAAATAATATTCCGTATATCGATTTATGGTTGACATTGGGTGATAATGCTTACTCTTCGGGTACACAAGAGGAGTTTCAAAGCAATTTTTTTGATATTTATAAAAATACTAAAATTACAAAGCAAACGCCGCTTTTCCCTTGTTTGGGTAATCACGACTATTGCAACAGCAACGCCACTGACTGTCAAGACAACCATCAAATTGCGTATAAAGATATTTTCACAGTGCCTACAAAAGGCGAAGCAGGGGGTAAAGCCTCTAACAAATGGGAATATTATTCCTACAATTGGGGTAATGCCCATTTCGTTTGTTTGGATTCGTATGGCGAAGAGAACAACAAACGGTTTTGGCTTGATGAAGCACAAAGGCGTTGGCTCGAGCAGGATTTGCAGCACAATCAAAACAATCCCCATATAAAATGGACGATTTTGTACTGGCATCATCCCCCTTACACCATGGGGTCGTATAGCTCTGATAATGATGGTGAAATGCGGGGTGTGCGTGAAAATTTGATTCCCATAATTGAAAAATATAAAGTAGATTTAGTGTTAAATGGTCACTCCCACGTCTATGAACGCTCTCGCCTTATGCGGGGGCATATAGGCAAAGAAGCAAGTTTTGACACTTTAAAACACCTTGCACCTATTAAAAACAATGGCTCCTCCAGCGGTTTATACGACAATTCAACGCAGTCCTGCCCTTTTATAAAAAACAGCAAAGCTATTGAAAATGAAGGTATTATATATGTTGTCAATGGGTCAAGTGGCGGTGTATGGAGTGAAAATGAAAGTTTTCCACACGAAGCCATGCGGGCTTATACACCTACGGCAACCCAAGCGTCTTTCAACAAAACCAAACAAGGTTCTTTTTATATTGAAATAGAAGACAACCGATTGGATGCTAAATTTATTGACATCACAGGGGCTGTGGCAGACCAATTTACGATGATGAAAGATGTGGTTAAAAAGGATACGCTTACAGTAAAAATAGGTGAAAGTATTTCACTCAAAGCGTCATGGCTTGGCTCATATAAATGGAGCAATAATACTTCGACACAAAGCATTTCCGTGACCCCCTCAGTAAAAACGACTTATTTGGTGCGAGATATCCAAAACTGTTTGCGGGATACATTTGAGGTGAAAGTTACGCCGCTTTCAGGTATTACTGAAAATGAAAAAACTTTCACCATTTTCCCAAACCCAGCCAGCACAGAAATTGTTTTACAAGACATTGATTTTCAGAACAATAAACAAATAGAAATATATAATATAATTGGACAAAAAGTAAAAGAAAAGCAAATTTTAAGTGAAACAATGGTGCTTGATATTTCAGATTTAGAACAAGGGATTTATATGTTAAAAATTGGTTTTTCAATGAAAAAAATTATTAAAAATTAGTGCTTTTACTGCTCCGTAAGAGCTCTTTCGGAAAGAGGAATAAAAGGCTTTTGTTTTATAAAAAATTTAAGTATATTTGTCAAAAATTAATACACATGACAGCTGTAGCCTATATTGAAAAAGTCTATACAATAGAAGAATATTTTGAGTTGGAAAAGCACTCAGATATTCGCCATGAATTTGTTAACGGAAAACTATACGCTATGCCAGGAGAAAGCATCATTGCAAACAGAATCGCCGATAATTGCGGTTTTCAATTGCGATTACAACTCAATAAAAAGGGATATGATACCATTCGTCACGATGTTAGAACCCTTGTCAAATTTAAACGAATCTATCGCTACCCCGATGTGGCTTTAGCAAAAAGGTCTGAAATGGCACAAACGCATGCCATTAGCAAACCAGAACTTTTAATTGAAGTAAGTTCTGACAATTCAAAAAATACAGACCATGATGCGAAAGTAAAGGAATATACTAATTTAGAGTCTTTGAAATATTACATCATTGTTGCCCAAGATGAAACGCTTGTGGAAGTTTATAGTCGTGATGAAAAAGGCTGGCGTTTTAATGTTTATACAGATTTGAATCAAATTATTAACTTACAGTATTTTGAGGCATCACTAAATCTTTCAGATATTTATGAAAATGTTATTTTGGCAAATGCACAAAGTGATGTTTGAGGTTTGAATTAAGTTATTAAAACATGAAATTGTACCCATTTTACAAGAACAAAACCGAGTATAAGGATTAAATACCCCCTCAGTATTTTTACCTCTTTTATCTAAAAAACAGGAATCCGCCCACTTTTATGCTTAGGTATGCCCCAAAAACGGATATAAGCCATTTCAAAACCATTATTACGCGCAATTGCACCAAGACTGGCATCGTATAAAACATGAATTGAAGATTGGTAAAAGTCTATATTAAAGAAAAGGCTAAGCGTTTGGCGAGTTGGTTTTGGCGTAAAAGTATTGTCATAGCGTATAAAAAAACCTGCCTGTATGCTCAAAGTATCATCAGCCGTTATTTTCAAAGATAAACCGCCTTTAATATTTGTTGTAATGCCTTGTCGAGTGACAATAGCGGTTGGTACAAATTTCAATTGCGTGGCTAATGGCAATTCACATCCTGCATACAACGTATAAGCAAAGGGTAGTTGTTCAGGACTTAAAAAACCAATATCGGGTTTATTAAGGTGTTGCCAAACCATACCAAGATACGCCCTTATGCCTTTTTTCCAAGTGCCGTACCACATAGTCCCAATAGATATATCACTAAACGATTTGCGTAACAAACCATCATTATAATTTGGCACATTGATACCATAAGCCAAAGCGAGTCTTGATAAAGACAAGGTATTTTGTTGATACCCTATCTCACTACCAACTACCAAATAATGGGCATTGCCGTGCCCCATGTCACCCAAATATTTACCATAAGCCACAGCTCCTTTAGCAATCGTTTTATCTAAATAGCTTGCTTTTTGTTGCTCCATAGTAACCCCAAAACCCACATAATCGCCATTGGGCAAAGTATTTTTTTGATCGAATGAAACACCATACCGTTGCTCTGTATTAGGCGCACTGGGCTGTCTATACTGAACAACTAAGCGGTTTTTAGCATTGAAAGCCCCTATAAAAGCGGGGCTGATATTCAGTGGCGTACTGTAAGGTTGTGAAAAAAAAGTCTCTTGGGCGTGGCCTATCGTTACGCAGAAATAGAATAAATAAGGTAGTAGTGCCTTCATACATTACAAGTTTATTGTTTTGTTATAAAACGATGTAAGTTGGTGTATTTATTTTATGGTTGCATGATTTTAATTACACATTGAAAAAGCACAACTGAATCTGGCACACGAAGAGGAAGACATACGGATAGAGGTGTATGGCAATAATTTTGGGCATCGCCAAAGCAAATCAGGGAAGAATTGGAGGCGTACGACTTTCTTTAATGGTAAATATGTCGTTTTGATGAAAGATATGAAAAAATCGGTTATAAAAACGGGTAGTTTGTATGGGGATGCTTTGAAAAAATGGATGGCGGTTTGAAAGCTGTTAAAAAAAATAATTTTTTATCAAAATAAATTTTTCATCGCTTCTAAATTAGCTTCCTCTTCAAAAATAGCCCGAACAGGAATCTTGAAACCTTCAACAACTTTACTTTCTATATCATCATCTATTCTATAAATATAGGGTAGGAAATATTCTGTATCGGTGGACTTTAGAAGCAGATATTGTTCAATCGTTTGTTTTATAGGGTCAATTATCCAATATTCTTTTACACCATGCAAAGCATAATCTTCTTTCTTAATACCTTTATCTTTGCGAGCAGTTCCTTTCGACAATATTTCAACCACAAAATCAGGGGCTGGGAAAAGCATTTGATCATCTTGAAAAAGGTCGGCTTTTTCATGTCTGAAAAATACAATATCTGGCTCATAATCATTACGCGTAAGGGCAATCATGGCTTTTTCTACCATAGTTGAACCTAATTTTTTCAGTTTCACAAAAATACTGAGTACAGAAGATAAATTGTCAGAAACCCGCAAGTGCCGCCGTTTCACTGGCGAATGTAAAACGATTTCACCATTAATAAATTCTGCTTTAACGTCTTCTTCTATCCAATTATAAAAGGACTGACGGCGCTCTGCTTCATCAGCAAGTGCTTTTTGTAAAGTCGCTAAATGCTTGGGTGCATCGGGGCGTTTCAGAATTTGTTGAATAGCAGTTGTCATTCCTTTTTTTAGCAAATATAAAGACTTTTAAACAAAAAAGATAGAGCAATTGTCATTGCTCTATCATTTTTAATCTAAAATTATATTTTTTACCTATTTTAAGCGTACGCTTCTACACGTTTGGAACTGCGTTTACGTTCTGTTTCTTCTAAATACACTTTACGCAAACGGATAGATTGGGGCGTAACTTCCACATATTCATCTTCTTGGATGTACTCTAAAGCCTCTTCCAAAGTGAATTTTTTAGGCGGTATCAAGCGCATTTTTTCATCACTGCCTGAGGCGCGCATATTTGTAAGCTTTTTGGTAATCGTGATGTTGATAACTAAATCGCCGGGGCGACTGTGTTCACCGACAACCATACCCATATAAATTTTTTCACCTGAATCAATGAAAAAAGTACCCCTGTCTTGCAAGTTGTTGATAGAGTAAGGAATAGATTCGCCGTTTTCTTTTGAAATCAAAGAACCATTTGTGCGGCTTGGAATATCCCCTTTATAAGGTTGAAACTCTAAGAAACGGTGAGTCATTATCAATTCGCCTTGACACATGGTCAAAAGCGTTGAACGCATACCGATGATGCCGCGTGAAGGCATTTCAAATTTCATCAACATACGGTCACCTTTAGGTTCCATAGAGAGCATTTGACCTTTACGACGGGTTACCAAATCTATCACAGTACCACTTCTATCTTCTGGCACGTCAATATTCAACTCCTCAATAGGTTCGCATTTGACATTGTTGATGTATTTCATAATAACTTGTGGCTGCCCAATTTGCATCTCATAGCCTTCACGGCGCATGGTTTCAATCAAAACGGACAAGTGTAAAACGCCACGACCAAAAACTTTCCAAGTATCAGCTGAGTCCGTTTCTTCTACTTTAAGTGCCAAATTTTTCTCTAACTCCTTAGTCAAACGGTCTTTTACGTGACGGCTTGTAACAAATTTGCCCTCTTGACCAAAAAACGGTGAATCATTGATGGTGAAAGTCATACTCATTGTTGGCTCGTCAATGGTGAAAGAGGGTAGTGGGTCTGGTTTTTCATAATCGGCAATGCAATCACCAATTTCAAAACCATCTAAACCGACTATGGCGCAAATATCGCCTGCTTCCACACTTTCTACTTTCACTTTGCCCATGCCTTCAAAAACATAAAGCTCTTTGATACGTGATTTTTGAACCGTACCATCGCGTTTCACTAAAGAAACGTTCATATTGGGTTTCAAAATGCCACGGCGCAAACGTCCGATAGCAATACGACCGATATAGTTTGAATAATCTAAAGACGTAATTAATTGCTGAATGGAGCCTTCCACATTGGCTTGAGGCGCAGGAATATGCTCAAGAATTTGGTCTAAAAGATAGGTAATATCTTCCGTAGGTTGTCTCCAATCGGCTGCCATCCAGTTATTTCTGGCAGAACCGTAAACGACTGGGAAATCCAATTGTTCTTCACTGGCTTCTAAGGCAAACATCAATTCAAAAACTTGCTCATACACTTCTTCGGGCGTACAGTTTTGCTTATCTACTTTATTAACCACCACGATAGGTTTCAAACCCAACTGAATGGCTTTTTGTAACACAAAACGGGTTTGTGGCATCGGACCTTCAAAAGCATCTACTAACAATAAAACACCGTCACACATGTTCAACACGCGCTCTACTTCGCCGCCAAAATCCGAGTGACCCGGGGTGTCAATGATATTGATTTTAATGCCTTTATAAGGAATAGAAACGTTTTTAGCTAAAATAGTTATGCCTCTTTCACGCTCAAGGTCGTTGTTGTCGAGGATAAGTTCGCCTGTCAATTCATGTTCCCGAAAAAGTTTGCCCACGAGAATCATTTTATCTACGAGGGTTGTTTTGCCGTGGTCAACGTGGGCAATGATGGCGATGTTGCGGATGTTATTATTCTGCATTATTTTTATTTTATAGCACTATTGCTGCATAGTTTAGACGTTTTTTTAATGAAAACGACACATTACAACCTAATACTTTCTTTTGCGGCGCAAAATTAAATCATTTTTACGGAAAAAACTAATATAAATTTAAAATAAAAGGGAAGTATTAGGACATACTATAAGGTGTGTTGTTTCAGCGTATAAAAAAAGGCATTTATACTGAGGGGGGTATTGTCAGCAAAATTTTATTCGTAAGATAAGCTATTTTTGGCAAACGTTAAAGTTTTATTTTACTGAACTAAATATTTAAAATATAAGTTAACATTAATAAGACCCGACAATTCTTTTAACCCATTTTTACAAACCTAAAACCCTTATTGCAATGACACGCCTACTCTTAGTCCTTTCTTTCTGTTTTTCACTTTTAACACTTTCTGCTCAAAACACGACCCAAATCCGAGCTGAAGTCTTTTTTTTAACCGACAAACACGACCTTAGTAGCGAAAGCCGAGCCATTTTAGAAGGCTTAAATAACAATTTGAAACAGCTTGCATCTTACTCTATTTTTGTGAAAGGCAATACAGATGCGGACGGTAGTAACAGCTACAATCAGCAATTGTCTGAAAAACGGGTTGCCCGTGTGAAAGCCTATCTAACCCAATTGGGTATTCCTGCTGATGCTTTTAATGTGGTCGCTGTTGGCGAAGCCGAACCTATTGC
>JAYUQN010000858.1:0-2866 GCA_043756725.1 Saprospiraceae bacterium | reverse complement strand
TAAGGCATCTTGGGCGAAAAACATCGCTTGTTGATGGAGATTAAGTAATTCTGTTCCTGTCATTTTTGTATAAATAAAGCTGATGGTTCTGAAAATTCTATGATACTAATGTAAGCGTCTGAGTCTGAATTATCCGATTGATTTGTTTGTCTCGTTTTTCTTTTGGCTCTTGTACTAATAGGATTTGTAGCCGTTTGTTTTCTAATGCCCGATATTTCAAGACGAATAATAGGCTTCAAAGTTACGGGATTTACTAACCAAAAATCAACCCCTTCTCCTTGTTGAGAAGATGACCAGATGCCTTTTTCTGGTATAATACTATCTGCCAATAAAAGGGATTGACACAAAGCTCCATATTCCGTTGTTTGATTCGCATTTATTACTAGATGGGCAAATTTCATGGAGAGAACGTAAACGCATTGATATTTTTCACAAGGAAGGCATACTTGAACTTTCTGTTTCGGACATAGTAGCGCTCAAAAATGACTTTTTCGAGGGGCGTGGCATAAGTCATTTGGTGGATATGTATTTGTAATGAAGAAGTATTTTCTACTTGTCGAAACATTTCCGAGCTGATAAATTTTTATTAAAATTTTGGAAATTACAGCATCAATGCTTATCTTTATAGAGAAATATTTACAATGAGAATAACATTAAGTTTTCCAGATACTAAAGCAACTTTTATTTTTGAATTATTACAGAATCTGAAATTCGTCATCATAGAAAAAGAAGACGAAATACCAGACTGGCATAAAGCTATACTGAATTCTCGGATAGCTGAATATGAAAAAAATCCTAATGATTTGGTTAATTGGGAAGACATTTAAGTAGCCATTTCATATTTTACTTTTCAAAAAGACTCCCTTAATACTGAGGGGGTCTTTTTCTATTACAACATATTGCGAATAAATTCGAAACTGCCTTTTGTTTAACATTTTATCAATAAAAATGAATATATATTAAACAAACTAAAACATTCTAAACTATCGTATGTTTAATAGTGAGATTTAATAAACTAAAATTTGGTGTGTGTGGGAAAAAAAGTAATCGTTATTGGTTCTGGTTTTGCGGGTTTGTCGGCAGCGACACATTTGGCGTTTATGGGTTTTGATGTGACTGTTTTAGAGAAAAATGAGGGCGCAGGCGGTCGAGCAAGGGTGTTTAAAGCAGAAGGTTTCACCTTCGATATGGGTCCGTCATGGTATTGGATGCCCAACGTTTTTGAGCAATATTTCAAGACTTATGGTAAAAAAAGGGCTGATTATTACGAATTGATACGGCTCGACCCTTCTTATACCGTTACTTATGCCGATGGTGACATCTTGCGTTTGCCCGCTAAAATGACCGAATTGGAAGCGCTTTTTGAAAGCTATGAAACAGGGAGTGCCGTGAAATTGCGTCAATTTTTAGCCGAAGCGAAGTATAAATATGATGTGGGTATGGGCGAATTTGTTCAAAAACCCAGTCATAGTCTTTGGGAATTTGCAGATTGGCGGGTTGTGAAAAGCCTGTTTCGTTTGCAAATGTTGACCAATTTGTCAAGCCACGTGCGGCAGCTTTTTAAAAATGAAAAATTGATACAGTTGTTGGAGTTTCCAGTGCTTTTTCTGGGTGCAACGCCGTGGAAGACCCCAGCGATGTATTCACTCATGAACTACGCCGATATGTCTTTAGGCACTTGGTATCCCAAAGGCGGTATGTATGAAATAGTGAAAGCCATGGTAAAGCTGGCTGAGGAACTTGGGGTGAAAATCCTGCTGAATCAAACAGTGAAAAAGATAGAAATCGTGAAGGGGATAGCCACTAAAGTTGTCACGCAAAATGCGGATTATCCCTGTGATATCGTGGTAGGTGGAGCCGATTATCAGCATTTAGACCAAACGATTTTAGAACCTCAATACCGAAATTATACGGAAGATTATTGGAATAAGCGGGTCATGGCACCTTCCAGTTTGTTGTTTTATTTGGGCATTAATAAGCGGTTGAAAAATTTGGAACATCACAATTTGTTTTTTGATGAAGATTTCACTTTGCACGCTCAGGAGATTTATGAAACGCCAAAACATCCTTCAAAACCCTTATTTTATGTGTGTATGCCTTCAAAAACAGACCCCTCAGTCATTCCAGATGCAGAGCATGAAAACCTATTTATTTTGATACCGCTCGCACCCGATTTGGAAGACACTGATGAAATAAGAGAAAAATATTATACGATGGTCATGAAACGGCTTGAAAAGTGGACAGGGCAGGACATCCGTTCGCACGTCATTTTCAAACGCTCTTTTGCCCACAATGATTTCAAACAAGACTATAATGCCTACAAAGGAAATGCTTATGGATTGGCTAATACGCTGATGCAAACAGCCTTTTTAAAGCCTAAATTGAAGTCAAAAAAAGTGAAAAATTTGTGGTTTACGGGGCAATTGACAACGCCGGGTCCGGGTGTGCCACCGTCGTTGATTTCGGGACAAGTGGTTGCTACAGACATTATTAAATTTTTTACTTGAATTAGGATTAATGGGATTTTAAGGATTTAATAGGATTTTAAATGTTGACAATAACCACTGGTGACACTAATTTTCACAAAATTACGTGTTGACCGTCAACATCTAAAATCCTATTAAATCCTTAAAATCTTATTAATCCTAATTCAAGTAAAAAAAACCTAAATAAAATGAATCAATTTAAGTTGTACAGCGAAGTCTGCCAAGAGTGTAGCGAGCATATTACCAAACGTTATTCCACGTCTTTTTCGGCGGGTATCAGAGCGTTTGATAAAAAATTGCGGTCGCCGATTTATGCGGTTTATGGTTTTGTGCGCTTTGCGGATGAAATAGTGGATACGTTTCACCAATATGATAAATCT
>JAYUQN010000857.1:0-2867 GCA_043756725.1 Saprospiraceae bacterium | reverse complement strand
CTATGCCACGTGCCAAAAACACGGGTTTTAGGCACTTTGGGCGAAAGAGATTTCGGGCAGGTTATTTTTTAGGTGAAAAGAGCGAAAAGGATTTCGGAGATTTCGTATTTTAAAAAATAAAATACGAATTTAGTGTTTCAAAATTTGCGTTCTAAAAAGAAAGCTTTTATCTTTGAAATCGTTTCAATACCGACTAAAAACGTACCATGAGAATAATATCTAAAAAAACTATGGCTAAATTTTGGGAAAATGAACCTTCTGCTGAACAACCCTTGAAAGATTGGTATAAAATTGTTTCAAAGTCTGAATGGTTAAATCATAATGACTTAAAGCAACAATTTGGGAATGCTTCTATAATAAACAGTCAACGGGTGGTTTTTAACATTCATGGAAACAAATACCGCTTAATAGTTGATGTAATTTACAAAATTAACCAAATCCACGTGATATGGATTGGAACACATAAAAGTTATGACAACATTGATGTTAAAACCGTTCAATATAACAGGATTGATTAAAACCGAAGAAGAATATGAAGATGCTCTGGAGCGTGTTCATGCTTTGGCTCAACTCGATTGGGCTAATGATGCCTCTATACTCAATGAAATGGAGTTTTTGGGAATTTTAATAGCGGAGTATGAAGCAAAGCATTACCCAATGGAGTAGCATATTTCATTCAATCAACCCCCGTCCCTCTTTCACAATCCGTTCCTCTTCTTTCAATTTTTTCATCAAACGGTCGAGGATACCGTTTACAAAGTCTTTGCTTTTATCTGTGGAATACATTTTTGAAATATCCACATACTCGTTAATGGTCACTTTTGTGGGAATGGTTGGGAAAAACAGCAACTCGGCAAGAGCCATTTTCATCAAAATCATGTCAATTGTAGCCACCCTTTCAGCGTCCCAATTTTTAAGCATCGGTTTGATGTCTTCGAGCAAAACCTCGTCTTGTTTATAGGTTTTGATTAAAAGCTGTGCACCAAATTCCATCGTCAGATTGTCTTCCTCATTGAAATCATGGTGAAACTCATTTTCAGAAGGAAGGGCTTTAATGGTTTTTTTGATAGCGCCAATTATCAAAGAATCATCGTCAATCCAAGATGTTGAAAAATCTTCCATCATTTCAGCGAAAGACTCATTGTTATAGAGAAATTTATACAATTCCAGTAAAACGTAGCGGTAATCTTCCTTCGTCGTGTCCGATTTGGCGTTAAACTGTTTGTAAATATCTGTTTCAAGAAATTTATGGTAAAAAAGGCGGGTATTGTCTTCTTGAATGTGTCCGTCTATCAAAAATTTTTTGATAGCCTTGCTGTACCCCCCCCTCAGTAAAAAGGGTTCTAACAGCTCATTTTTATATAATTTGGTGGTAAATTTTTTGTCTTCTTCCGTCGGCACGTGTTTAGCACGGCGATTCACTTCGTCTTTCACAGCATAGTGTGCCACTTCGAGAAGTTGGTGAAAATTGAGCAGGTAAAGTTCAAGCGTCTTTTTACCGTAATTGTCATATTGACGGTGGAGGTCGTTGAGGGTCAATTCGGCATCTCTGTTCTTGGCGTAGAGCAGTTGCATGACTTTTATTCTGATATTTCTTCTTGACAGCATTCAAATAACTTTTGAGAGCGCAAATATACAGTAATGCTATCTTGTTTTGTTAAAACTTAGGGATATTTATTTAAAAATATTTTCTTAGGCAATTACAGATGTTTGGCTCTCATGTTGTAAAGACATAGATAGTTTTTGCCATCTGTTTATGATTTTTTTAGTCAATTTTAGCATCAAAGGTGCTGGAATATCATCCGTGAGAGACTCAAAAATAGTTGAAAGAACCTTTTTAATGGGTAGATTTGGGGTTTCATTATATAATTCTTTAGTCTCTTTTTCTACCAAATCAGTTAAAACCAATTCATGTTTTTTAGGAATCAGCTGACTGGCAGGCGTGTTTATGACATACTTTAGGGCTTCATGCACATGGGCAAAAGAAGGATCTTTTAAAAGGTCTTCGATAGTCATAGATTTATTGTCTTCTTTATTTTTCATTTGACAAATTTAGGTTTTTATTTTATATAATTCGCCTTAATCGTCTCAAAATCAGGCAATTGCTTAATATGCCATTTATGCACAATTTGCCCATCTTTCAACAAATAAAGCCCGGGATTTGAGCGTATCATCGTTTTGATGGTCAAATCATCTGCCGTATAAAATGGATAAGCGGTTTGAGCGTCTTGACGGAAATCTTCTATTTTTTTCGGGTCGGAGTAAGGCACTAATGCGGCAGTTTTATACCCCGCTTTTTCTGCACTTTCCATAATCGGATTGATTTTTTCTGTGAACAGTTTCCGATAATTTTCATCAAATTTGAAGGAATTAAAAACTTCTTCCCGTTGCTCTACATGGTCAAAGCTGCGTTTCACGGTGAAACTATCACGCCCTGCTATTTTCATACGGGTTGTGTCTTTTCTGAAAATAGAGTCGGAGACAATAATCTTCTTTTTTTCTGTTTTTGACAGCATTTTCCAAGTAATAGCCATGAAAGTGTAATTTTTTTCATTCAGTAAATCCTCTGTTACTTCACTGCCTTCCTTGTTGCTGACGCTGAAATCGCTGATTTTAGTGCGTTTTACGGTTAATTCAGACTTGATTTGGTCTTTGAATATCCAACCATTTGTTTTATTGTATTTATCCAAATTATTCATATAGACGGAATCTGGCAAAGTTAAAAGCTCTCCATTTTGAGCATTTGTAAAAGTCCAATGCGTGATTTTTTGATCTGCCGCCGCTTTGTCTTCCGCTTTTTTCTGCTCTCTAATATTCACCCCATTTTTAAATGGACGGAAATCGAAAATCGGTTCGTTCATAAAAGT
>JAYUQN010000856.1:0-22161 GCA_043756725.1 Saprospiraceae bacterium | reverse complement strand
TTTTCATCCGCTTCCCTATTTGTTTTCTTTGAAATATAGGTGGTTAATCGTAAAATATCTTTAGGTGGAATATCTAAAAAGTTGATATTCAATATTTTGAACAGTAGCGGCTCGCCTGTATAAGGCGATTCAGATTCACAAGCCAAATACTCTAAAATGAGTCTTAGATTCTGAATCAAGGGCGTATCCAAGATATTGATGCGGCGTTTTGTTTGATAAGGAACCCCTTTTTTATTCAAAAGCCAAATAATATTTTCCGCTTCACGATGGCGAGCGTAAATAATGGCTATTTTACTGAGGGGGTATCCTTCGGCTTGTAGGGCTTCAATTTGATGAATAATATCAGCCGTTTCATGCAAGCGGTTGGCATATTCCACGATTGTCGGTTGCACTTTTGAAGTATGAAATGTACCCTTTGCTAAAAGCTGTTTTTTCCAAAGGGACTCCGATGGAGCAATTTCAAAATCGTGTAACTGATTGATTATCCGCAAGTTATTGAGGTCTATGAGTCTTTTAGATATATCCAAAACGGATTGCGTAGAGCGATAATTTTCTTTCAATAAAATTATTTTCAAATCCGTTTTGTATTTTTCATAAAACTCAATAAGGCTTTTTAATCGTGCGCCTTGAAATTCATAAATAGCTTGGTCGTCATCACCAACGATGAAAATATTGGGGTTTTCCCAAAAGCCTATCAATTGCGACAAAATTTTATTTTGTGAACCATTTGTATCTTGATATTCATCTACCAAAAAATAAAGGTATTGTTCTTGGTAGTTACGCAAAAGGAAAGGCAGTCGCTCAAACGCCTCAATCACCCAGAGCACCATGTCGTCAAAATCGTAACGATGCCGCCCCCTCAGTATATTTTCAAATTCGGGATACAAGTCAACAGCCGCTTTCAAACGCTCCATTTTCGACACTTCTTCGTCCACTTTGGCAGTTTTTATATCTCCTTTTTGATACAAACCTTTTTTGTTGACTTGGTAAATATACTCAGAGCGATAAGGCAGAATTTCAAGATATTCCCCTATTTTATGGGTGACATATTCCACTGTCCACGCCTCTGTTTTCATCAATCTGAAAATATCGGCTAAATGTTTTTCATAAAAATAAATATCGCTTCCTCGTCCTCGTTTCAAAGGATGATCGTGAGAAAGTTCGTCTATAAGGCTGCGAATAATCTCTTGCCGTTCAAGGTCGTCGAGCAGGGAAAGGTCTTGCCGCCCGAATAAGTCGAGGTTGTCTTGAATAACTTTATTGCAAAAGGCATGAAAAGTGAAGATATGGACTTTGTGTGCAGCAGGTCCAATAATTTGAAGTAACCTTTCCCGCATCGCTTGCACACCTGCTTCGGTGAAAGTAAGACAGAGGACATTGTAGGGAGAAGTGTCCGTTTGAGTCAAAATTTGCCCAATTCGGGCAGATAGAATATGCGTTTTGCCTGTACCGGGACCTGCTACCACAAGTACGGGTCCTTCGATGTGCTTGACTGCTTCCTGCTGCTCGGCATTGAGCAAAAGGAGAATATCGGAGAATTGAGTGTTGAATTTGGACATGACGTTCAAAGATACTGATTGAGTCCGTTTTTACAAAAAACTTTTCCTTGAATCCGCTTTTCTCCCATTAATTTTTCGTTTTCAAGCGTATTGGCGTAGTTTTCTTGATGGTGCAAATGGTATTGAATAGCTCTAAATTTTATTTTTTTTAGTTTAATACCCAGTTGAAGAAGCCGCCACTCAATATCAGTGTCTTCGCCAAATCCGGGTTTTATATAGTCTTCATCAAAACCATTGACGGCTATTAAATGCGCTTTATGAATACTCCAATTGCAGCCCCATATACCTGTTGTGGTTTGGATAGGGGATGGTAAAAAAGGTAAATAAAAGGCGCAATCTATTCTTTTACAATGGGTTACGAGCATTTGGTATAGCGAAATATGAGTGTTTGTGTTATGACTATAAAACTGCTTTGTTATTTTTTCAGAAAGCATAACGCGTCTGCCAAATAAGGCAATACCCTCTTCCCTGTTTTCAAAATGCGCTTTCAAAAAATGTTTATGGAGTATACAATCGCCATCTATAAAAACGATATAATCAGAGGCTGAAAGAGCTACGGCTTTATTCAGCGCCTTATCTTTTTGAAAGCCTTTATCAGGTTGTGACACGTGTTTTAGGATAAAAAAACTTTGTTGTTGAGCTATTTCAATAAAGTTTTTCATCTCTAAACTCTCATTGTCTTCTGCAATAATGACTTCAAAATCTCGAAAACTTTGTTGTTCCAGACCCCTCAGTATTAAATCTAAAGCAGGGATATTTTTATAAACGGCTACGACGAGTGACAATGCGGGCATGGTATAGTATTACGATTATTCAATTGGTTCAGCTTGTTCGAGCACTTCCCATGTATGGTCATATAGTAATTGACAAGTAGCTATAAAGATATAGGGTGATTTGCTGCCCCATTCATCGGGAGCGATAAGAGAAATGGTATGCGACCCATCTTTTTTTTCATACAGATGATAAACATGACCCATAACGGGGCGAAAACCCATAGCCGCTTGGTAGATAATTTCAGAGATTTCTTTACGTCTTTGTAGGGATTTTGCTTGTGAGACAAGGGTTTCCATCTGCTCTTTGAGCTGGTGCATTTGGCGGTCGGTCTGCTCATACATGGCGGTCATGGCGTTGCCCCTTGTTCTACCCATATCTTCGGGACGAATAACGGCGCTTCCTGCTGTGTGTGCGTAAGGTAAAAGTCCCGGGTTTTCGGCTACTTTATCTTTATCAATAGGGTTGATAAATGCTGGTTTTTTCTTCTTTGCCATAAAATGAGAATAATTAATAAACAAACATATAACAAACACTTAGCTAATATGTTTCAAAGCCTCTCGTTTACTAAGCGGTTTGAGTGTGTTGTTTTCAACAAAAAGCTTTATGGCTATTGGGTCTTGTCTGGCATATTGCCGCAGTGCCCAACCAATGGCTTTTTGGATGAAAAACTCATTAGAATCTTTCAGTTGAAGTATGTACTCTGTCAAAAGCACAAAATCTGATTTATTTTTGTAATGCAATTGAAAAATGAGACAGACCCGTTGGAGCCAAATATTATTACTTGCCATCCATTGGGTGGTAATGGGTCGTATTTGGTCGGGAAATTTTATGAAATATTCAGCTACCAATACATTATTAATATAATCAACAGAGTCCCACCAAGAGGTGGTTAAAATAAGTTTTTCAAAAATATCAATATCCTGTTTGCGCCATTCTTTTTTACGTTTTGCTAAAATTTCAATGGCACAATAGTGCAATTCTCGTTGAGGTAGATTAAAAAGCTCTGAAACGATGTCTAAAACCTCCAGATACTGAGGGGGAGTATTTTCATTGAAAAACTGTTTTAAAAGGGTTGTTCTTTTAGGAGATTTGATGCCGAAAAATGGAAACCTATATTTCATATAGGCTGACATGGCTTGTGCATTTGCAGGATTGGCGTTTGCACTTAGGAGCGATATGAGTTTTTTAGAATAATCGTTCATTTTATATTCAGGGCTATAAAGACAAATATTATTCATATTTAGAGGCGAAAGCATTAGGCTTTCGCCTCTTCAATAGACTTGTTCAAAAATAATATCTGAACGCATTTAATAATTTAAGGTATAACATTCAATGCCTTAACTTTATATCCCTCTTTTCTTAAAAGATTAACGACCCCCAGATTACCACCCAAATGCCCTGCACCAACAGCAAAAAAAGTTGTTTTATCCCTCATGCTTTTAGCCATTAGAGGAATCCAATTGCGATTGCGATTGATAACAAGCATTTTTTCATACCCTGCTAAATCGCTTTCTTCTTCCGAACCCAGCATTTTACTCATGGCATCAATGTCTTGATTTTTATACATTTCCACCATTTTTTTCAAATCAGTGTCACCTGAACCCCCACTTTTAATGGTTTTTACAAGCATTTCAGCTTGTGCTTCATAAGGAATAGAGTCAAAAATACCCATTTGAAATTCGACTGTTTCCAAGCCGTCAAAATCTTTTTTCTGTTTTTCACCCATCTGCATAAACTCCATTTCATAAGAAGTGGACTTATTGGTTGCGTTATTTTCCATTGACATTTTTTCACCATCTGTGCCCATCATCACGGATAAAAACATGGGTTTTATGCGTTCAAGCATTTTAAGCGGTAAGCCAAGAGAGTCAAATTTGCGTTGCACCAATTTATAATCGTCCTCTTTGAGTAAGTCTTTTAATTTTTTACCATTGGGCATCATGGCTTTAGTCATAATGCCTATCAAAGCCATGGGGTTGTTCATTTCTTTCATATTGATTTCAAAAGTGACCTTTTGGCTGGCATCAAAAGCTTTTTGAGTGGCATCAGTTATGAAAAAATCTTGCTTGGGAATGATATGGATTGTGCCATAGAGATAGGAAGGTTTTTTCAAATCTTTACCGCTTATTTCCCACAAAAGGGATTTTGCATTATTTACTTTCTCTTGCGTTCCAACTGCGGGCGATGCCGTTTGTTGGGGTGTTTTTGTTTTACAAGCGGATAAAAACAGAATGGCAAGTGCTGCAATAGTGAGCGCTAATTTCTTGATTTTCAACATTTTATAACTATTAATTGCTAAATTGTTGTATTATTAAGTGTAAAAAGCCTTGATTTTTAAAAAGCAATCTAACAATACAACATTTAACCTTTTATGATTTTTTAATTATTGGCATCAATATCCAATACGATGCTCAAAAGTAGCGTTAAATCTTCATAAAACTCACGAATTAATTCGAAACTGACATTAGATTGCCATAAAACAGGCTCAAGTAAATCTTTATCTTGGGCTACCGCTATATAAATATCGTTGGCAATAAAAGACATATAAACCTCTTTATTTTCTTTTTTACGGTATTGCAAAATAGCCTTTTGCATATCTTCTGATAAAAATCCTTTCACATTTGCACTGGGTGTGGTGAAAACGATAAATTCATCATTGAAACGTTGAAACTGTGGCTCAAATTGTCGTGCTCCTTTTACGGTAAAAGATTTAATACTTTTTGATAAATACTGTTTGCGGTGGCGAGGTAATAACAATATTTCACCCTCCTCAGCTTGAACGGGTCTCACAAACCGAGCGTGAAGAAAAACGCCTCTAAAAACATCATCTAAACGATTGCGAACGGGTGAAAATTCTTTCACTGACAATTCACTCATTTCAAAAGACAATTCTCCCATTTCACCTTCGATATAATCTTCTCCGATAAAATCAGGTGCTGTTGAATTAAACAACCGACTTGCCCTAAAAGTTTGAGGAGAGATAGATGCTTTTTCTATATATTTCAAAGGGATATTGAAAGTAACGTCATTGTCTATAAAATCTAAAAGAAGGCTAACGATTTTAGGTTTAAAGGTGCTACGAAAAGACTCTAACTCATTATAGATATAAGAAATATAAACTACCAATGGAATGATTAAAACCAAGGTAATAACTAAGATATTTATATAAATTTGAAGAAGGACAATGCCTAAAAGAAGTAGAAAAGAAAAACCCAGAAACAGCAATAGTCTATGCCGCCTTTGTTCCATACGCATCAATTCAGGATGTATGGTATGATTGTAAAATAGCCGAAGGTCATTGAGCGATTGCATGCGTTTTATAGTAGTCTCAAAGTATGAAAAGTTAGGTTAAGAGTTGAATGGGTTGAAAAGGTCCCCCCTCAGTATTTTTTACTTAATTGAATGACTTTATTTATGATTATCTTAAAAAGATTTCCCGGTTCTTTTTTCATAATCATTGATAAACTCTGTCAAAACACCTGAAACAAGGTCTTTCACAAAAGAGCGTTCCATTTTAGCAATAGACTTGAGTTTTTCAATTTTTTGATTTTCAAACATAATCGTCAAGCGTTTTATGGCAGCATGGTCTAAGCCTGCCAAAGACGTATCGACCGTACTGCGTATGAGCGCATCTAAGCCACTCAAAGGTTGCTTATACTGGCGACGATTATTTTCAAAAGGGTCTTCAACGCCCGAAGTGCGGCGCATTTTCTCCAATTTTTCTTCAACAGCTTCGGTGAAAGCCTCTTG
Organism: Saprospiraceae bacterium; assembly: GCA_043756725.1. Classification (GTDB taxonomy): domain Bacteria; phylum Bacteroidota; class Bacteroidia; order Chitinophagales; family Saprospiraceae; genus JAAFJT01. The sequence goes on along the minus strand of JAYUQN010000856.1, from coordinate 16,078 downwards.
AAAAAGAGAGTCGAGGTCGGAAGTGAAATTTTTGGACGTGACACGACGAACCAGCGCACTTTGAGTCGTTGGTACACCCTCTGCTGGTCTTGCTTGTGATGATACAGCAAAGTTGCTTTCCATTACTGCTTCGGTCGTATCAAAAAGCGTATCCAATCCACTTGTGAATTTCTTTTTACTCACGATAAATGTGTTATTGAGCGTTGAATGATTTTATTTATATGGCTTTTTCAATCTTACCCGCTTTAGGTGCGTGTTCAGTCCGTTGAATTATCTCTCTACACAAATTGAGATAATCTTCTGCCCCCGAGCTTTTGGGATTATATTCAAAAATGTCTTTTCGTTGAGCAGGTGCTTCAGCCAAAGCGACATTATCTCGAATATATGTTTTGAATACCTTTTCTTCAAAATACTTGTGGATTGTTTCAACAACATCTCTGTTTAGAACACGGCGGCTGTCATACATAGTAGCAACGACACCCCCTATTTCAAGATTTTTATTTAATCTGAAACGCACTTTATCAATGACTTGCTTGATTTTAGCCAAACCTTGAAGTGCCAAAAACTCTGTTTGCAACGGAATAATAACGTATTGGCTACTTGTCAAAGCGTTTAGAGTCAAAAGCCCAAGTGAAGGTGGACAGTCAATAAGGATAAAATCGTATTTATCCGTCAAAGGCTCGAACAATTCTCTCAGAATGTATTCCCGCCCAGCTTCGTTGATTAGCTCCATTTCGGCACCTGAAAGGTCAAGAGAAGACGCCACAACATCCATATTGGGCTTTGCAGTATAAGGCACAAGCTCAGATTCTCCTCTTATGGCTTCATACATGGTGACTTTTTGGCGGGGTATGCCAAGTGACAAGGTGAGGTTGGCTTGTGGGTCGAGGTCAATGAGTAAAACTTTTTTACCCAACTCGACAAGACCTGCGCCAATATTGATGGCACTTGTGGTTTTCCCCACACCTCCTTTATGATTAAGCAATGAAATAATTAATCCCATAGATGATTGAAATATTGTTTGAATCGTGAAATTAACTGTTTTTTTTAATTTTTCTATACTTCGGTTAAAATTTTCAGCATCAATCTGGCTAATAAATTGGCTTTCAATGTTTTATGTTGAAAACAAACCCATACATTTTTACTATTGTTATACTAAAAATTTTATTAGCATAGTATAATTTGCAAATTTAGGAACTTTTTATAGGATTGTATCAAAAAACATACCCTCATCCCTTTTTTTACAACAATAATTTATCAATCACCTGATTTAGATAATATCTTTTGGTAAAATTTCTAATATTTCTCTTTGAATACTCTCTGTCTTATCTAAATTGTACCACTGTTGCACTTCTTTTTTCACAATTTCAAAATACGCTTTCCTTTCTTCTTTCGGTAAAGCAAGGAGTTTGGCTTTTTGATTCATCACTATGGCATGAAGGGCTTTGGGGCGTGGTCCCCACGAAGCTAAAACAGTACCTTCTGCATCCAGAATAATTAATTTAGGAATAGACCGACCTTCTTCCGTCAAAAAAGCATCCATAATATCAAGATGTTCATCTCTTAAAAGAATTCTGTGCGTAATATTGGGATTTTGTGTAGCCATTTTTTCGATAACGGGCATTATTTGACCCGCATCGCCACACCATCCTTCTGTAAGGACAAGCCAAGTGATTGGTTTATTTATTTTGTTTAATTGCGAAAGTGTCTCTGGATTTAGCTTTATCGTTTCATCCAATCGCAACATAATATCCACATTATGTTTTGTATAACTCAGCATTTGTGCCCCCGTATATGTGCCGCGTGTTGAGACTTCACCTTTTGACATTAGATCCTGGATGATATCTAAATACTCTTTGTAAGTGAGTACATTATGAAGGATTTTAAGGTCAATTTTTTTCATGAAAGTTACCCCCTCAGTATTTTACGTCTAAAAAACGTTATTTTAGAGTGCAAGTAAAAAAAATTTAAGTAAAAATACTACTTTCGCACGGTTTTTATAATTTTTAAAATTTTATACATGAAAAAAAATATTTTTATTGCTGTCTTTTTTATGAGTGCAGTAGTTTGTAACGCTCAAAAAATAGGGCACATGAATTCTGGTAATCTATTGTCTCTATTACCTGAAGTGGCAAAAGCTGATACAGGAATAGTGCTATTTCAGAAAGACCTTATGCTGACAGGAGATACTTTGGCGAAAGCTTTTGAGGCAGAGTATAAAGTATTTATAGAAGCGTATAATGCTGGAACATTGTCGCAACTACAAGTACAAAAAAGACAGGCAGAGCTTCAAAAGCAACAACAAACGCTTCAAGCTTATGCCCAACAAGTAGATGAAAGAGTCGCTAATTTGAGAAAACAATTGTTGCAACCTATTTTGGCAAAATTGGATGAAGCTATACGTGCAGTGGCAAAAGAAAATGGCTATTCGTTTATATTTGATACAAGTACAGGCGGTTCTTTATATGCTGCTGAGAGTGATGATATAACCCCATTAGTAAAAAAGAAATTGGATATCAAGTAAAAAGACGTATTGTTACAGAAAATTTGTGACGTTAAATGAAAAAGGCTTACCTTCCATTTCTGGACAGATAAGCCTTTTTTTTATTTGACTATCTAATAATTATTAGCCGACCCAAATATAGCCGCCATCATTAGTACCACCATTTTGTTGAGTCTTAGGTTGTTTGTAGTCTGAAATCAATTGCATTACTTTCTTCATTACTCGGTTTCGGTTTGTTGTCCCTAAAAAGCAGACGTGTGAACGAATATGGTTTCAAAGAAACGAAAATTTTTTTATAAATTGTGCTTTATGCGGGAGGATTAGCTTTTTATTAACACGTTGATTATCAATTACTTATATGTTTTTTTTATATCTTTTCATGAAAAATAATCTCTTTTGTATTAAACATGAAAAGGATTAATAATCTGTGTTATTATAGGAATTTCAATAATAATGCCAAAAATATAAATTTAACATATTTGATATTTTTATAAATAACATAAAAAATGCTTATTCCTTTTGAATTTAAATTGCCAAGTCCAGTAGAAGAAATAGCGCATGATTTTTTGAAAAATCAGGGAATTAAGCTTTATATTAAAAGAGACGACCTTATTCACCCTACTATATCGGGCAACAAATGGAGAAAGTTAAAATATAATATTACTGCTTTTCAGCAATCTGCTAAACCTCAATTATTGACTTATGGTGGTGCCTTTTCAAATCATATTTATGCCACAGCCGCTGCTGGGCAACTTTATAATATCAAAACAATTGGCATCATTCGGGGTGAAAAAAATACCCCCCTCAGTAATACACTCGATTTTGCTGAAAAACAAGGCATGCGTTTGCATTTTGTAAGTCGTTCTGCCTTTTCAGATAAACCTTCTTTACAGGCAGGGCTTCAAAATCTATTTGGCGATTTTTATGAACTCCCAGAAGGCGGGGCTAACGCCTTTGCAATTCAGGGTTGTTGTGAAATTGTTGAAGAAGTACATAAACAATTGGATAGTTCTCCCGATTACTGGTGTGTGGCTTGCGGAACGGGAGGAACGCTTGCGGGTATTATTGCGGCTTCTGAACCGCACCAAAATGTGCTTGGCTTCTCTGTACTTAAATCTTATAATTGGGATAACGCTCTTGAAACCCTTTTAGGTACTTTTCAAGAAACATATTTTCAAGCTGATAAGTATTTTAACACAAATAAAAACTGGTCAATCAATACGGACTATCATTTTGGAGGCTATGCCAAATGGCAGCCTGAACTCATACACAGTATTAACCAATTTAAAGAAAGCTATGGTATTGCCCTTGACCCTATTTACACGGGCAAGCTATTTTATGGCATTTTTGATTTGTTGAAAAAAGGATATTTCAAGAAAGGTTCAACAATTGTTGCGCTTCATACGGGCGGGTTGCAAGGCATTGAAGGTTTTAATGCGCTAAAATTGAAAGGCAAGGGGATTAAAATATTTTTGTAGGCTGTATTGTTAAATTGTTGTATTGATGTGACGCACCCAACAATACAACAATTTAACAATACAGCATTGAGTTAACTAAACCGCCTACGTACCAATTTGATAAAGGATTTAGCCTGTTTTTTACGGTCTTCGCTGGTTGTCCAATTATATTTTACAGCCATTGAAACAATAACATTTTTTGCTGTTTCAAAACTACTCATATTATTCAAGTCTTTTAAAGCTTCATCAAAAACCGTTTTGCTTCCACCAAATAGTTCGTTTTGAGTCAAAAGCCTATCATTCAAACCAAAGGCTTTTGATAAATCGGCAATAGCTGTATTGGATAGCCTATCTGAAAGCTCTTTTCCACTATGCCCGCCTTCAAACAATGCCATAATATCGGGCGGTATTCCGACATTATGAGAAGCGTAGCGGGGTGTCTCCACTGGCGGCGGTGGTGGTGGCGGCGTATATTTAGGCTGCTCAAAAACTTCTCTTGGAGGTTCCATAGAGTGCCTTATCGGTTCTACGATAGGCTTTGGTTGCTCAACGGGCTTATGATGCACAATGGGCTGCGGTGGTGGCGGCGGTGGTGTATATTTAACTGGCTCTGGCGGCGGTGGTGCATACCTAATTGGCTCAGGCTTTGGAGCAGGCTCATGATGCACATTTTTATGCTGTGCAGATACAGGGGGAGTATCCAAAAATGTTTCATACAATTGGCGCACATAACTGAGCATCAAATCCCGTTCGATGGGTGAAATATTTTTTTCATCCGCACTTAATGTTTTATAAAGTGTGATGACTTTTTCAAGTAAAACTTTAGCTTGTGGTAAATTCATTTTGCAGTTGTCTAATTAATGATGAATTTCATATTGCGTTTTCATGCTCAAAAATAAACACAAACTTATAAATTCATCGCTTCATTCAACTACTTTTGTTACTTGTTTTATTGAAAAATTTAAATCTATGTTTCTCGAACCACATTTTAAAGGACAAAGAAGCGGTTGGATTGAAGTTATCTGCGGTTCTATGTTTTCAGGAAAAACTGAAGAGCTGATTCGCCGCTTGAAAAGGGCTAAATTTGCCAACCAAAAAGTAGATATTTTTAAACCCAAAGTGGATACACGCTACGATGAGGTGAAAGTTGTGTCACACGATGCTAATGCGATATTGGCAATGCCTATTGACCATTCGTCAAAATTATTAAATCATACAGACGGCGTCGATGTTATTGGTATTGATGAGGCACAATTTTTTGACGAAGGGCTTCCTGATGTCTGTCAAAAATTAGCTTTAAAAGGCATTAGAGTTATCATTGCGGGCTTGGATATGGACTATCGCGGTGTACCTTTCGGACCTATTCCAAATCTCTTGGCGGTAGCAGAATATATCACAAAAGTTCATGCTATTTGTTCACATTGTGGCAATTTGGCAACACATTCTTATCGGAAAGTAGCCAATAATCAACAAATAATGCTCGGTGAAAAAGATTCTTATGAGCCGCGCTGCCGCACATGCTACGCGATGGGGAATATTTTAGATTTACATTAAATTATGAAATTTTTACATCAAATTATATTATTGCGATGGATTTTACCCATCACTTTGGGCTTAGGCGTATTGACATACCTCATTGTCAAATCCATCGTGATGCAAATTACTTGCGATGAAGCCTATACTGTTGAAATACTCATAAAACAGCCCTTATGGGACTTGATTACTTACAAAAGTTCCTATACTAACAATCATATTCTCAATACCTTACTCGTCAAAGGGCTGCTTTTTGTTTTCAACAGCATAGACCATTCATTGGCGCGTGTGCCCAATATTGCCGCTTTTGTCTTGTATTTTTATTATTGTTTCCGATTTTCACAACGGTATATTCAAGAGAGTTGGATGAGTTTCATGTTTATAGCTGTGATGTGCTGCAACCCTTACCTCTTAGATTTTTTCGCTTTGATACGGGGTTATGGTTTATCCGTTGGCTTTATGATGGGCAGTATTTACTATGCCGCTCGTTTTTCATTGGATAATCACCATATCCAAAGGGATTCCTACGGAAAAAGCCTCCCCCTCAGTATATTATTCAGTATTTTATCCGTTTATGCTCAGTTTGCCACCTTGCATTTTTATTTGGGTTTAAATCTTTTTATTTTCCTTTTTCTTTTGAAAAGGTATTTAAAAGACACCCATAAAAAGACATTTTTTCAAGGCATTGGCATTCAATTTTTAGGTTTTTTGCTTCTGACCCTCTTGATTTATTTGCCAATAAAAGCCATATTGAAAGACAATCAAATTGCCTATTATGGCAAAGATGGTTTCTGGGAAAACACGATGAGTTCTTTGATTACTGGGTCTTTATATTCGCAAGGCTATTTTTCAGAAAATACTATTTCTGTTTTTAAAATATTGACCATCGCCTTGTTTTTCATACTCACCGCCCATATTGCTTATGCTGCGGGTGAAAAATCGCTTAAAAAATCAGAAAAAACATACCCCTCAGTATTTTCGACTCTTTTATTCGTTTGTACAGCTTTGAGTACAATTTTACAGTTTCATGTTCTTGGAAATCAATATGTTGTAGATAGAACAGCTTTGTTTTTTTACCCTCTTTTAGCGATGCTCATGCCGATTTTACCGATTTTTTTTGGGCGTTTCAAAAAAGGAGTGTCTATCTTTATTTGTGTTTTATTCATCGCTTTTTCCCTCAATCATATCAAACGCAGTAGTTCCCTAACAAGCTATCGAGAATGGTGGTATGATGTGCATACTTTTGAAATTTTGGATATTTTAAAACAAGAGTATGATAAAACCAATAAAAAACAACCTTTGCGCTTGAATACAAATTGGATGTTTCATCCTTCTTTTTTATATCATAAAGGAAAAGCGCGTTTGGAATGGCTCGCACCATTACCTTTCAATTCTGCACCAGATACTATTAATGTCTTTGATTTTTATTATACAACCCGTGATGAAATGCCTGCCTTACTATCCCATTATGAAAAAGTGAAAGAATGGGATTATGGGCAATGGATTTTGATGAAACGGAAAGAAGTAATGAAGCAATAAAAATCGGTTGACTAATCTTTGATTGAATTATACCACTATTCATTTTAATAATCAATTTCAATATGAAAAAAATAATCTTCCTCTTTTTTAGCATCCTCTATATGCCTATTTTATTCAGCCAAAATACTGATTTACTGAAAATTAGGGCAAACCATACACCACGACATTATCAATTGTTGAAAGAATACGTTGATTTTTTAGCCATCCCCAATACCATGAACGACCCTGAACAATTGAAACGCAATGCGCAATTTGTCAGTGAAATGATGAAAAAACGGGGCATAAACAATATTCAATTATTGCAAGCGGATGTGCAAGGCGCCATCCCTGCTGTTTATGGTGAAGTGTTAACACAAGGGGCAACAAAAACTTTGATTTTTTATGCTCATTATGATGGTCAGCCCGTCAATCCCGATAAGTGGGCGCAAGGGTTATCCCCTTTTATACCGCAAATGACGACCACTTCGTTGGATAAAGGTGGTAAATTCATGGATTTCCCAAGTGAAAACACCCCTCTCAGCAATGATTGGCGTATTTATGCCCGAGCTGCTGCGGACGATAAAGCAGGTGTTTTTACTATTCTCAATGCTTATGATGCTATTCGGCAAAGCGGTATTTCACCGAAAATCAATATCAAATTTTTCTTTGAAGGAGAAGAAGAAAAAGGCTCTACCAATTTAGAAGCCATTTTAGTGAAATATAAAAATTTATTGAAAGCGGAGGCTTGGATTATTTCAGATGGACCTATGCACGCTTCGGGCAGAAAACAAATCACTTTTGGCGTGAGAGGTGATGTGAATATGAACATTACTGTTTATGGCGCAAAACGACCTTTACATAGTGGTAATTACGGTAATTGGGCACCTAATCCTGCTATGAAACTCGTTCGTTTGTTGGCTTCTATGAAAAATGACAACGGCAAAGTGTTAATTGATGGTTTCTATGATGATGTGACCCCCCTCAGTAAAACAGAGAAAAAAGCACTCATTGACATTCCTGATGCCGCCCCTATGATGCAAAAGGAACTTGCTTTTGCAGAAGCGGAAAGTAATGAACGTACATTCTTAGAATCTATTACATCTTTACCTACTTTGAATATCAATGGTATCGTGAGTGCCAATGTGGGTAAATTGGCGAGTAATATCATTCCAACGATGGCAACTGTTACTTTAGATTTACGCCTTGTGAAAGGTAATGATACCGAAAGGCAAATAAAAAAAGTGGTCAATCATATCAAAAAGCAGGGATATTATATCATTGACAGAGAGCCAACTGATGAAGAGCGGTTGAAATATCCCAATATCGCCACCATTCGCAATGGCTCGGGCTATAATGCACAACGGACTCCGATGGATTTGCCTATTTCACAACAAGTTATCAAAGCTGTGAGAGCCAGTACAGACCAAGATATAGTATTGATGCCTTCTGCAGGGGGTAGTTTGCCCTTGTTTTTATTTGAAAAAGTATTGAGTACGCCACCTATCACCGTGCCTGTGGTGAATTATGACAACAATCAACATGGTGAAAATGAAAACCTTAGGATTGGCTGTTTGTGGGAAGGCATTGAAACTATAGCCGCAATAATGCTAATCAACTAACGGACAATTGATAACGAAAAACGGACAATTTGCCCTGTTGCGAATTGTCCGTTTTCTATTGGCAATTTGTAGCTTAACTTTCTACTTTCATTTTGAAACCAACGCTATGAATATTTTCAATTTTGATGCGCGTATCTTGGCTCAAATATTTTCTCAATCTTGAAATAAATACATCAAGACTTCTGCCTAAAAAATAATCGTCTTCACCCCAAAGGGTTTCTAAAATAAGAGAACGTTTGATGACCTCGTTTTTATTTTCAATCAGCATTTTGAGCAAATCCGCTTCTTTTTGTGTCAGATTTTTAGCTTGGTCTTCATACTTTAGCGTCAAATTTTTATGGTCTAATAGATAGTTTCCTACCGTTAGGTATGTGGGTACAGAAGGAGAAGAAACTTTTGAGCGGCGCAGAAAAATTTCTATTTTCAGAATTAATTCTTCAATACTGAAAGGTTTTGTTATATAATCATCTGCACCCAATTTCAAGCCCCTAATGCGGTCTTCCTTCATAGATTTAGCTGTGAGGAAAAGAATGGGAACTTGCGTATTGAATTTGCGAATTTCTTCGGCTATGGTGAAACCGTCCACATCTGGCAACATAACATCGAGAATACACAAGTCAAAATTATTTTGCTTGATAACCTCCATAGCCTGCTTACCATTTTCACAATAGGTGATTTTGTACCCCGCTAATTCAAGATTATCGCGGGTTACAAAGCTTAGGCTTTCATCGTCTTCTACATAGAGTAAATGAGCTTTCATAGGATTGCTTTATGAGCGAATTTTTGAGTTTGAAAATAATGGTTTAAAATTAGGGATTTGCAAAAGTGACTGATTTTCAACAGGTTGTCAATACCCCCCTCAGTAAATAGGAAAAAAACTATCCATTGCAAGGGTTATTTTTTAAATAAAAATTTCTTTATTCTAACATCTGTTTATTGGTATTTGTTTTTTTTTACAATGTTTCACTCAAAACATGGGTTTGTTTTGCTTGAATATTGGCATTCAAAACCTTTGGTATATCAATAATAATGCTTGTACCTTTATCGGGTTCTGAGGCAATGTCTATTGTCCATCCATGTGTTTGTACAATATTTTTCACATAATACAAGCCTAAACCGAAACCTTTGACATTGTGAATATTACCAGTTGGAACACGATAAAAGCGTTGAAACACTCTTTTATGGTACTCCTTATCAATTCCGATACCTCTATCTGAAATCATTAAACGAATGTTTTTTTCTGTATCTTCCGTAATAACCAACACTTCTGGTTTGCCATCTTTACAATATTTCATGGCATTGTCAAGTAGGTTGTGAATGATATTGGTTAAATGAAGCAAATCAGCTTTGATATAAGGTTGTTTAGCCCGTAATCTTTGCTCCAAAATACCATTTTGTCCCTCTACTTTTACTTGAATACTCGGCAATATGGTATCAAGCAGCTCATGCAGATTGATGATCTCAGTATTTAAATCTAAGGTATTCCTATCTATTCTGGTAAGTTGCAATACTTTTTCAACCTGTGTATTTAAGCGATTGTTTTGCTCACGCATAATCTGAGCATATTTCGACAACCGCGAATCGCCTTGTATAAACGGGTTGCTTGCAAATACATCAGCGGCTACTTTTATGGTTGAAATAGGTGTTTTAAACTCATGCGTCATATTGTTGATAAAATCTTTCTGCAACTCTGAAAGCCTTTTCTGACGCAAGATAATAAGTATAGAATAAATGAAAAACATGACAGTCATAAGAGAAATTACAGAAAACCCAATCATAACGCCCATATTACCCAAAAGATTAGAGGAGCGTTTAGGAAAACGAACCGTAAAATAATAGGTTGCATCTGCCAATTTCGGAAAATCATCTTTACTGACACCCGTAGAATCTACTGAAGCCGTAGAATAAGAGACATACTTGCCATAAACATATTTTTCATCGTGACAATCATATATAGCATAATCCCAATCTTCATTTAAAGAGTTTTCTTCAAAATTTCTACGCAAATAGTAATCAAGATTAGACGCATTGATTTGGCTGTTAATATTGACCGCATAGGAATTAGAAGACAGGGGCTTTATCAAATCGGGCGGTAACGCTGTTTGATTGATATTAGATAGTTGTTTCGCTACGTTTTGCAGTGCTATGGTAACGGATTGCTGGAAATTTCGTTCGTTCAAGTTCCATGTGCGTGTCACCAAATAAGTTTGAGTGCCAAGTACGAGCAAAATTGCCAATGCACCCAGTAAAACGACTCTCTGTATTGTTCTGTTATTCATCTCGAAAGGATTATGAAGCCGAGTATTTTAAATATTAACCGAAAGTTACATCTATTTTTCTTACAAAGTCAAGTTTTTTACTTATTTACCTGAAACAACTATCACAATTTCACCTTTTGCCACGCCTTCATTTGTATAATATTCCGTTAAAATACTAAGGGGGGCTGTTTTTACTTCTTCATGACGCTTGGTTAACTCTCGACAAACACAAGCTATGCGCCCCTCCCCACAATGCTCTTTCAACTCTTCTAAGCATTTTACAAGCCGATGTGGGCTTTCATATAAAACAAAGGTAATCTCAAGATTGGATAGATATTTCAAGCGGGTTTGACGCCCTTTTTTATGTGGTAAAAAGCCTTCATAGTGAAACATATCACACGGCAAACCCGAGGCTACGATAGCAGGCACAAAAGCAGTAGCTCCCGGTAAAACTTCCACTTTTATATTCTCTCTCACACATTCCCGCACAAGTAGAAATCCAGGGTCGCTGATAGCGGGTGTACCCGCATCACTCACCAAGGCTATATTGACGCCATTTTTCAGTTGGTCAACTATCCCCCTCAATATGCCATGCTCATTGTGGATGTGATAGCTGCGAAGAGGTGTTTCAATATTGTAATGTTGCAACAAGTGCTTTGATGTACGGGTATCCTCCGCCAATACAATATCTACTTCACGTAAAATGCGTAAAGCTCTCAATGTAATATCTTCTAAATTGCCTATTGGTGTTGGAACGAGGTAGAGCATTATGAATGGGTAATGGGTAATGGGTAATGGGTAATGGGTAATGGGTAATGGGTAATGGGTAATGGGTAATGGGTAATGGGTAATATAGGTAATGGACAATTTAATAATTGCCCATTACTTATTACTCATTACCTATTACCCATTACCCATTACCCATTACCCATTACCCATTACTTATTACTTATTACCCATTTGTTAAAGTGAATGTGTAATTTTCCATAATAGGATTAATAAGTAGTTTTTTACAAGCTATATCCACTTTTTCACGGGCTACTGTTTCTGTTTCAGCAGCTACCACAAGGCGAATATGTTTGCCAATGCGGACATCTTCGACACCCACAATATCAATGTGTTTCAGATTGTTTGCCACTGTTTTACCTTGTGGGTCAAGCAATTCTTTATGAGGCATCACGTCAATTTCAGCTATAAATTTCATAAATTTTATTGTTAAATGTTAATTTTTTTTTTTATAGAATCCTTCAATGTAATACTGAGGGGGTCTTATTGGGTTTCATAAAGTGTAAAAAAATGTTTAATAAAACATATAAAGTAATAATAAAAGCCAGTCCTGCACCCTTTAGCAATATCAATAATGCGAATGAAACCATTGCAAAGATAAGGCGAATTTCGTTGCCTTTCCAAACAAACCCTTTGAGTTTAAAACTGAACATCGGTATTTCCGAAATCAATAAGAAAGATGAAATGGGGATAAGCGCATATAAAAAATAAGGGTACATCACTATTTGACCCAATCCGAAAGTGTTTTCTTTAGCAACAAATATTAAACCCATAAAAAATAAGGTGTTGGCTGGCGTAGCCAGACCTATAAAATCTTCGGTTTGTCGAATATCTAAGTTAAATTTGGCAAGACGATAGCAGGAAAAAGCTGAAATAATAAAAGCAGGTAAAGCAGCAGCATGGAGTTTAAATATACTTTGATGTAATACTGTCGGGGCATAATCTCCAATTGCGTCCACTTCAAATACCAATACCAACATCATATAAACTATGGCGCCAGGCACAACACCAAACGATACCATATCTGCTAATGAATCTACTTCTTTACCAAATTCGGATTTGATTTTGAGCAATCGCGCGGCCATACCGTCTGCAAAATCACATATCCCGCTTAATATCAAAAAACTTGTTGCGGATATAAATTCGGTAGAAAAAATGCAAACTAAAGCACAACAGCCGAAGAAGAGATTCAAAAGGGTTAATATATTGGGAATTTGTTTTTTCATGAATTTTTTAAAATTGCAACGATTTTGATTTCAAAGGTCAAAACTATGAAAAAATAAAAAAAGATTGGGCAAAAACCCAATCTTTTTGACAATACAGAACAAAGGATTTGAATCGATAGATTTTCATGAACCCGTTGACATGTTATTTTTTCATAGAAAAGAGCGTTTTAGTGATTTTGCCCACCTGCCCCATGTACATGACCATGCTCTAATTCCACTGCAGTGGCATCTCTAACAGTATCCACATGACCAATAAAATACAAGTTAACACCCGCCATAGGGTGATTAAAATCTATCTTAACCGTCGTTTCTGAGACATCAACTATGATACCTTGCATGGCTTGTCCATTTTCATCTTGCAAAGGTAATACCTCACCTTCTACAAAAACATCATCGGGATTAACACCTTCAAGATTAAAAGCTGCTTTTGGGATTTCAGCTAAAGCTTCATCATCATATTCGCCATAAGCGTCAGCTGCGGCAATGCCAAATGCAAACTCTTCTCCCGCTTTTTTACCCATTAAATTTTGCTCAAAAAGCGGTATCATCATACCAACGCCATGAATATATCCCAAAGGTTCGCCCCCTTCAGTGCTTTCAATTAATTGACCTGCCGCATCGCCTTCGCGCAGCGTATAGTGGCACAAAACCACTTTATTATTTTCTATGACCATTAGAATTTAATTAAAATGAAAAAAAGTTTCGCAAAGGTATGATTAAAACCATTCTACCAAAAGTAGTTTCAGATTATTTTATCCGTAATTTTGATTTTTATTAAAAAATAGCTAATTTTGCGGGTGTTTTTATGGGGGATTAGCTCAGTTGGTAGAGCGCTTGCATGGCATGCAAGAGGTCATCGGTTCGAATCCGTTATCCTCCACCACATAACACATAAACAATTAATATTCAATCACTTACCATTTTGTCACTTGAAAACTGCGTCAAAACAGCGTCAAGAAAATTGCACAAAATGGATAAAAAAATTTTGCCTAAAACCGAGCCTTCTACGGTTTCCTACACGCTTGCCAAACTGGTAAAGTCGTCTCTAAACAGTAATAAGTGGTATATTGAGTTTTCGCAAGGCTCTGCGGATGGGCTTAATCGCTATCGCCCTACTTTCGATATTAATCGAATTGAATCATTGAGAGAAAGGAAAAAAAATGCTGATGACATTATTGATCATATCAATGATGCGCTTGGTAGGTCTATTCCTGCTGCCACTATTATTGCGGATATAAAAAAATGCAGTACGAAGGGTAGGGTGAAGTTTGCGGTTGATACTAAGCCTTTGCACAAAACACCGCTTAAAATTGCCTTTAACGAGATTATTCAAATTAAATGCAATGCCTGTAAAAATTCTCAAAAATCGTATCGGCATATTGCCACTTTGTTTAACCCTTTTATTGAAAAATTGGGAATAGGCTCTACACCCGTTTCAACGATGCTCAAAAGGGATGCTATTGGGTTCTTGGATTTTTTAGAGACGAAAGGTTATTGTAATACGACTTATAATAACCGCCTCCGAGATATGAAAACGGTTTGGAATGAGTTGATTCGGAGAGAATACACGGAGGTTAATCCATTTAATGATATTCGCTACAAAAAACGCTCGACTAAAAAACGGAGAAATTTGACAGAACATGAAAAAACAGCAATTGCCACTTATTGTAAAACGCATGAAAAATGGCTTTTTAGAGCCATTATACTTCAATATTATTTGCTCATTCGACCTTCCGAAATGGCAAGGCTTCGCTTTAATGCTTTTGATTTTAAAAAAGGTACGGTCTATTTAAGTGAAGATATTACCAAAAACGGAAAACCTGCTACTTTGACTATTCCTTCAATTGCGCTTCAATATCTGCTTGAGGATACAGAGTTTACGCAATATCCAAGTAATTTCTTTGTGTTTGGGGCTTGTTTTGAACCAAATCCAACAAAGCCTATTTCTGAAAATTATTTAAATTATAAGCATCGTAGGGTGTTGGAAATATTGGTAAAATTGGAGTCTCTTGGTGATATAACGGGCATATCGTTTTACTCGTGGAAAGATTCAGGTATAACTGACCTTGCTAATGATGATGAGGTGTCTATTTTTAAAGCGTCTTTGCACGCTCGGCATTCTGAAACACGAACAACCATGATTTATTATCATGGCTCTCAAATTATTCCAGAGATACAACGATGGCGCAAACGGTTGATGTGAAAAAAAAGGCACTGCCTTTGGGTAGTGCCTAAACAAATTATAAACGCATTTTGACATGAAAAACGCTTATTGATTAGCAACTCGTTTACGAATCGCTTCAACTATATTCTTTGATTCCTCTATTTGTTGAAAGGATATTGTGGCGGGGCGTGTCCTTTCCTCTGTGATGGCTTCTTTTAAATCGTCCATCTTTTTTATGAGTATCGTAAAATCCACATTCATTACGTTGTTGTTGGTGGTTTGACCCCTCAGTAAATCTCTGCTGAACGATGGGGTGGTGAAAGCTCCTGCGAAAACACCACCGTTTTCATATATCTTTTTACCACCTTCGTTGATACTTGAATTTAAGAGCGCATCTATTACCTCTTTGTTGTTCCGATAAGTATTGTCGCTTAAAATCATATAAGGCTCACCGCCTTCCATTTCGCCCACCAGTTTGCCCGATTTACTGTCCATCATTTTTATACCGCCTTCGGCATGGCTTGCACCTTGCACGATGCCGCCTTTGGCGAATTTTTGAGAAGATATTGCCGCTATTTGGGCTGCTGTATTGATAGCTATGAGACCTAATTGGATAGCCGATTTGATACCAAACGTAAAGTCGGGCACAACAAAAACGGCAGTTGCCGCCAATGCGCCATTCATCAAAGCTTGGGCTATTGACCATTTTTTTTGACGCTCAAAGGCTTGCCTTTCAATGACTTCCTTTTTCCTGTCGTATTCTTTTTCAAGTTGCTCTTTGAGTTTTGTATTGTTTTTGGCAGCGTCAATTTTGGCTCTATATTCTTTGTCTAAGGCTTTTAGTTCAAGGTTTTTTACCCTGTCAATCCTCATTCTATGTATATCAAATATGGCATCAGAAGCAATTTTAGCGGCTTCTAATCCCGCTTGTAGATACTCTTTTTGCCGTTCTAAACTTTCGGCATATTCCTTTTCTCTTTTTTCCTGTTTTTGACGTTCAATTGATGCTAAAAT
>JAYUQN010000855.1:0-2870 GCA_043756725.1 Saprospiraceae bacterium | reverse complement strand
TATTTGGGTTATATTGATAATGATTTGACAATGGATGTGCTTTTTGAGCAGGGAAGAACTTGAAAATGCGCGAATTAAAAAATATTTTATTAAGCAACAGCAAACCCCGTAAATTGACGTACATTAACAGGGTGAAAACTAATCACAATATCAGATGCTGGTACATTTAACTTCATTAATTCCTCTGCAACTAAAATATCCGTATTATTAGCCAATAGCCAAATTTTACCATTTGGTTTGATTTGAAAATGAAATATAACACTATGAATATAGCGTTTTTCATACCAACCTGTTTCTACTAATTGAAAGTGATTATTCTTCTTATCCGCAATTACCTGAAACTCAATGTCTGGTATTATTCTGTCTTTAGCTTCTTTATTTAAGAAGTTTTCAAGAATGGTTTGATAATTTTTTATCTTCTTATCCATGATACAATTTCAATTTTAAGGGCATCGAACACTACTATTTCCACATTAAAATGGGCACATATTGCTTCGATGTCTAAGTCTGTAAAAAAAGTGTTATATACTTCCTCTGGAATTGCAAGAAATAATTTTCTATCTTTTTCTTTTTGTTCCATAAAAAAGCGATAAACGTTATACTGTCCAAAAGCGGTATGAAAATCATAAGTCATAGAAGAATTTATGAAACTTTTGATTTCTACGGCTATTTTATCCGCACCTTTGGTTGCTGCAAGGAACTTTTCAGCCCCTAAGTCTACCTCGTACGGCTTTTTATTTATACGAGGGATTAAATAAGGGTCTTGTGTAATTGTCCATCCGTCTTTGATAAGTGCTTGTTTAACGATTTCGTGATAAATATCTTTTGCCATAGTACAAATATAGAGCCTTTTGGCGATTTAACTCAAATTATTTTAATTTTATCAACATATCAAAAAAGACTTTCCAAGTCTTCTCCAAAGGAGTCCTTTCGGACAAGGCTTGGAAAGTTTAAAGCGTTAAATTTCAATATTTTAGGAGAAATATTTACTCTACTTTCATCGCCTTCAAAGTCGAAATCCTATCTTTCACCTGTATTGAAATAAAATACAAGCCAGAACCCCTCTCATTCATGTCAATCGGTAATATATTTTCACCCGCTTGAATATAAATATTTTTAACTAAAACCTGTTTTCCAACCGCATCCGTTACCGTCAAACGGGCTTCGCTGCTTTCACTACTTTCACATAAAACGGTTAAATCGTTTGAAAAAGGATTGTTTTTCAATGAAAAACGGCTGATTACTGAGGGGGTCTCTTTCACCGCTGTTAAGCAACTTGGAGACAATGTATTGAGGAAAAATTGACGGGCATTACAAAAATTGACAAAACCTTGTTTGTTGATTGTTGAAAGTCCTGTACTTGTTACCACAGTGTTTTCAATAGCGATTTTGATACTGTTGAAATCAAAAGGCGTGGTGCAACGTTTCGTACCAATCAAAGCGGCAGAGGCTGAAACGAAAGGCGTTGCCATAGATGTACCTGTCATAAAGCCCCATTTATTGTTTTGTAAAGTGCTGAAAACATTGTCGCCGGGGGCAGCCACATCCACGCTTGTTTTTCCAAAATTGCTGTAACTTGATAAGATTTTTTCAGGATTTACAGCCCCGACCACCAGTAGATTGTTGGAGGTGAAATAAGCGGGGCAAAAACGCTCGGTGGCGCCTGCAGCATCAATATCGGTTTTGTAATTCCCTGCGGCGGCAACGGCTAAGAGTTTTTGGCGTGTGCCACCAAAGTCTATTAAAAATTTCACAACGCTTGACGAAATGAATTTCGAATCGGCGGTGTAAGATAGGCTCATATTCACCACGTTGGCGTTGTTACAAACAGCATAAGTCAAGGCTTGAACGAGGTTGAAAAGGCTGCTATTGCCCGAAGCATCGAATATGCGTAAGACCATTAATTTCACACTGTCGCCCCTGTGTTTGTCGAGCATTTTAGCAATAATACCCGTTACGTGGCTACCATGACCTCGGGTATCGTAGGGAAAAGCATCATTTTCAACGAAATCCCAACCTATTTTATCGCCCCTATAACCGTTGTTGTCTAAGTCGGCAGCGCTGCCTTGTGCGCCCTCTTTCAAGTTGCGCCAGAGATATTTTTGATGCAAAGCATGCCCCGTCGGTACGTTATCTATGCCGCTATCAATGATGGCTAAAATGAGTGCCGAATCGCGCGCCGTGCGTTGGCAGGTAGCCAAAACGTTGGTTGAATCGTTGCCATAAGATTGTAACGTTGAAAATTGTTGCGTTGAGTAAATGGAATCTACATCAATATTGTTAAAAGCATAGTTGGGTTCGCCACTGCTTTCTGCGGGCTTGCCCATCACCACATCAGCGACTTCGATAATGTCTTTCAAAGTATCACCATTAGGTAAAATAATGGGGAAAGTATCGTGTTGCCACAGTTGTATCAAACCTGCACAAGTTAGGTCTGTTTCACGGCTATTAATTTGTTTTGCTTTGTAAAACCGTTGGTAAAATAAGGCACTATCTCTTGTAAAACCGTCTCTGAAACGGATAATCATTTGTCTATCGTCATAAAATGACAAGTTTTTCCGATTGAGTTTTACGACCCAACCATCGCCGTTTATTTCACCTTTAAAAACATTGCCATCGCTTGAACTCGTGCCGCCAACCGCCAATAAGCCGCCGTCTTTGGCTAAAACAATATCGCAACCCTTGTCGTTATTTGAGCCGCCTAAACACTTATGCCAAACCACTTTTAAAGCATTGTCTATTTTTGAAACCGACCAATCCGTTGCGCCATGTGGGCTTAAAACATAGCCGTTTTTTGAATCCGTAGAACCGATAATCACGTAGGTTTTATCAACCGTATCTGCAACAATGGCAGCGGCTTCGTCTTTCAG
>JAYUQN010000854.1:0-2870 GCA_043756725.1 Saprospiraceae bacterium | reverse complement strand
TAATATCCGTTGTGGTATTGTTATCATACTCGTATGTTAAGTTCGTAATTTCCGTTTCTTCAAAATAATATTTGTTTCCCAATGCGTCTGTAATTTTGAAATTGACCCAGTTTCCATTTTGCCCTGTTGGTTGAATCAACAAATCCTTAGCGTCTTTCATGACAATTGTATTGTCTGGTTTGAAAGCAAATTTTCCGCTAAAACCATTAAAATTAAAGTAGAATACATCGGGTTGCGTTTCAATTTCGCCTTTGGCAATTTTGTAAAAATACTCATTTGTCGCAATTTGGTCCGAAAGGCTTGGCAGGTTTAATATCTCATTGGCTTTTGAAAAATAGTTAGCGTCCACATCAGGTTTTCCTTGAACAGAACGTGTAATGACTCCCCCCGCATTAAGCGTCCAACCCAAACCCACCAAACCAGGCAAAGTCTCTACTTTATTGCCCGAACCATCGTAACTTAAACTGACAGACGTACCAATGTCATTACCTTTGATAGTATGAATGGGAATAGAAAGATTTAAAGCACCCGTAAAATTGTTAATCGGCAAATCGCCGTATTTACCTAAATCAGCCGCAGCAGGGCTGGGCGGTATAACTGATTTTTTTTGCAGGAAATATTGATTACGGGATATTTGGGCACCCGGGTCAATGGTTAATTGTGCCCTTAAACCTGTCGCATTTAAATAAAATAAGATTATTCCAATTGCAAATGTTCGTATATGTAAAAAACTGTTACTTTTCATGATTTTATATATTTTGTTGCCTGTGTTGAATCAGCAGTTTATCAAGTTCTATTTGTGTTATTTCACTCATAACTTTAATATTCTTACAATTAGGATATAGCAAGAGGAAGTCCAGCCAAATACAATTGGGTTAGATTACTCAATAATAAATCCCTTGTTCTGCGTTTCAACCAGACATGTGTTTGATAGAAATAAGGATTTTAAGATTACTTTGTAGCAAATACTGAGGGGTATTCATTATTCATTATTTAGCGAACATAAACCGCCGTGTATGCGCTCGCCCTTTGTGAATAACCACAATCGTGTAATTCCCCTCAGTCAAATTGAAAGCAGAGAGGTTGAGTTTTCTTTTCTGAATTGTATTGTTATAGATGTGTTCAGAATAGAGTTGCTTGCCGAGTGCATCATATAGCATTAAATCAAAATCCTTTTGGTCAAATTGCTTCAAATGGATGGTGATTTCTTCGGAAGCAGGGTTGGGATAAACATCAAAGCCCTTAATAAGTGGGAAATTCAAGAGTTGTGGCTCCGTCACGATTTCTGTGCCATCAGCCCGTTTGAGGATAAGGCGATAAAAGTTATCGTCCTCTAAGGGAATACCATCCTCGAGCGTGTAAGTTTGGAGACTGCGCACCAAAGACTTGCCGTCCACTTCGCCCAATCGCTGATATGTGGTGCCATCGGCAGAGCGTTCTACAATGAAATGGGAATTATCGGGTTGGGTATTGTTTTGCCATTGTAGTATGGCTTTTTCATCCGATTTGTAGGCACTAAATTCTAAAATGTCATTGCGCTGCAAAAAAGAGGCTTGCACTCTGGGCGTAAAGAGGGCAACTTTACTCGGCAAATGCATGCGTACAGAATCGCCCTGGCTGCGTGTCATACTAAAGCAGGGTATCCGCAAACTGTCTGCATACCGACCCCTTGCCATAGCGATACTGTCCTTTCTGTCGGTATCAAATATGACAATAACGGTGGTTGCACCCGCCCGTTGGGCTTGCAAACATTTGTAAGTCGGGTCGCAACTGGGGTCAAAATCAACCAATACCACTTTCCCTTTTACGTCTGTTAGGGATAGCTCGCAGGTGCGTTTGCCTTTGTTTTGCGCTTCTCGCTCAATGTCTTGGGCAGTTGGTCTCGGTGGGGCAGCATGAGGACTGGAAGGTGTAAGTGCCTTGACTTTTAGTTTGATTTCATCAAGCGTAAAAGGTTTGAAATTTTTAGTATCATCGTTTTTTTTGACCGTGATACTATCCTCCCCAAATATCATTGCATTGATAATCCCTTTTTTAGGATTTTTCTCACCAAAAGGCGCATTTTTCAGCTGATACCGCTTGCCTGTGTTATAAACACTCAGCCAAGTAGAATCGGCTATGGCATAAGATTGAGCTGTTAGCGATACACTGAAAAAACATGCAAGAAAAAAAAATAGATAAGCTCTTGAAATAAGGTTTTTGCTTGAAGAGGTGCAAAAACTTAAATTAGGCTTGTAGGCTTGTAGGCTTGTAGGCTTGTAGTGAAGTTAGGTGTCATAAAGATACGATTTAAATGTGTTTTAATAAGAGTTCAAAGTATTAATTTTCGGTTTTTCTTTTTGAAATTATAATGTTATAGGTCAATAAAAAACATAGTCTGGTAGTGAAACAAAACAACAAAGTGTTTTATTTTATGCGCAATGTGCGTGAAAATTTTTAATTAAGATCGGAAAGCTCTTTAATACATCTTCAGTCCTGCTTATATCAAGATTTAGATTATGTTTTAACCCAATAGTCAAAACATAATCGTGGTTTAAATACGAATAGCGTTAAAATTATTAATCAAACGGTTAAAATATGGTTGAATAAAATAGAAAAACTACCAGAATTTTTTAACCAAACAGTTAAACAGAAAAAATGATAAAATGAAGATCGGTAGAGAAGAAGCGAGAAATAGATAGTGAATTAGCGTTTTATCTATTTCAGCTTTGTGTAAATTGGTACAATATAATGTTGTTTTTAGATTCGTATCACAATGGTAATACAGTTCTTGTCATTCTCCAACAATACATTGGATTTATTTTCATAAAAGAGATAAAATACTAAACAAAAGGTAGGGAATATTTACACAATTATTTTGATATGATGAG
>JAYUQN010000853.1:0-7702 GCA_043756725.1 Saprospiraceae bacterium | reverse complement strand
AAACGTAATCTATGAGGGCTGTGGCAGAGCGACCTGCGCCAATAATTAGGATATTATTCATTTCGTCTGAAAAAGAGGTTGTATGTCTGATAATTAATGCTGCAAAAGTATAAAATTTATAGGGCTTTTAAAGTTAAAAATAACAGGATTTTTATTTCATCCGTAAAATTAATGTTTAATTTTACGCAAAAGGCTTATAAACCCTTTAAAATACTGAGGGGGGGATTTTTCCGAATTTTATTTTGTTTTTGTCAAGGTTAAAACATTTGAGTTAATACGGCGTTTAAAAAAATAAGATAAAGGTCTTGCAAAATAATATAAACCTACTATCTTTGCATCCGCTTTAAAAGAAAAGCAATTCTTAATGTACGATGTCAGATGTCAGATGTACGAAAATCTAAGCTGAATCTGAAAATTTCGTACATCTAACATCATACATCCTATATTAAACCCTCGAAGTATAGCTCAGTTGGTTAGAGTATCGCCTTGACATGGCGGGGGTCAGTGGTTCGAATCCACTTACTTCGACAGATTTATATGGGTAATGGGTGATAAGTAATGGGTAATTAGCTTAAAATTACCCATTACTTATCACCCATTACCCATATAAAAAACGGGATGTAGCGCAGGTGGTAGCGTGCGCCTCTGGGGGGGGCGAGGTCGCAAGTTCGAGTCTTGTCATCCCGACGGTGACAAAGTATAAAGCCTTGATAATCAATGTATTGTCAAGGCTTTGTTGGTTTTACTATAAGTTTGAAAAAACGGCTTAAAAAAAATAAGGAGACTAATATTCCTAAAATAGGATAATTAATCATATTTGATAAAACTGTAAAAAAGCGCATAATCCCTTGATTTGTAAGAGATTATGCGCTTTTTTGTTTTGAAAAAGGGGGGGATACTGAGGGGTTTTAGATTTCGTTCGGGGTCAGAGACCCACTCACGAGCACACCCGTTCATTGATTTAAGACTATAGGCAAGCTGGGCTACTCACAAGTGGAACGTTTTATATAAAACTTATGGCGATGAAGATTGTTTTATGAAAATTTGTGTATCATTCTTTTATCTTTGTATTTTTGTAGAAAATATAAACAGTTGTTAAAGGCACCAAAATTTTTTTTTTTTAAATATAAAATAAAGACATGACAGCTATTGCCAGAATGCCAATATCCGTGACACGTTTGAAAAAACGACTTGAAAATGAGCCTCTCGTTTTTATTCCTGCCTCTGTGGAAGACTATTGGAAACTTGTCGAGACACCCCAATTACGTCTGGACTATTACAATCACCAAATCGTTGCTGCTATGAGTTATGGAAGTTTAAAACATGAAACCATTGTAACAAATGTTCATGGTTCATTTTTCAACAAATTTGTTGAAAAATTTCGCCTTTTTGCCAGTAATCGCCCTATTTATGCGGCAGATTGTGACGATATTTTCAATCCCGATGTTCATCTTGTACAAGGAGACTTGGAAGAACATTTTTATAAACGAGCGAAAACAGCCACTTTAAATCCTGCCATTATCGTTGAAGTTATGTCTGATTCGACAAAAGGTTACGATACTTCGGCAAAACTACCCTGCTATCAACTTATTAAAAGTGTAGAGCATATTGTTTACATTGAACAAGACCGTTTAGAAGTATGTGTATATACCCGCACAAATCAACCCAATGAATGGTTAATGAAGAAATATTATACACTCAACGATAATTTTACTTTGTTACATCAAACTTTTGGCTTGAAAGATATTTATAGAAATATAGATTTTAATTAAACACGGAACTTAGTAACCTCATCAATTTTGTTTGTTTTACTGTAAATTCAGTCGTATGAATTTGACAATTAAAAAATGTGAACACTAAGTATGGTATTTCGGTAAAATAAAAAAAGCGCATAATCCCTTGATTTGTAAGAGATTATGCGCTTTTTTGTTTTGAAAAAAGGGGGAATACTGAGGGGGGTATCTGATACAAATGCGTTCAGAGCGAGTGACCTACTCACGAGCAGGTTTTAAACACTGAATAAAAGCATATTTTTATAAATAAAATGTTTTGTATTTTGTAAAATATTTGTTTTAATATTATAATTTCCAAATAAGCCTTTTTACTTTTGTGACTGTGTATAATAAAATATCGACTTTTAGCTTAGGTAAACAATAACCAATCTACTATAAAAAATGATAACATAATATTACCGCTATCTTGCTACAAAACGTAAAACTCAATATACTTTCCAGAGTGAAGGACTACAAGGTAAAATTGTGAAAATTATTCTTTTTGACCTACAAGACAATGGCGAATGGAATT
Source organism: Saprospiraceae bacterium (assembly GCA_043756725.1). Taxonomy (GTDB): domain Bacteria; phylum Bacteroidota; class Bacteroidia; order Chitinophagales; family Saprospiraceae; genus JAAFJT01. The sequence goes on along the minus strand of JAYUQN010000853.1, from coordinate 5,398 downwards.
TGGGTTTTGGTGATTGGAGCAAAGGCAAAGTAGATGATTCAGTGATAAGCAATAACCACGATGCTTTCAAAGTTATCGGTACAGTTGCTATAGCAACACTTGAATTTTTCGAGGAGTACCCAGAAAGTATCGTGATAATAAAACCTGTTGATGAAAAACGTAAAAAATTATATAACACCGTTTTTCAACGACATTTCAAAGATATTAACCCCCTTTTTGATGTTGTGGGTTTCATTAATGGTGAAAAAGAAGTGTATTCACCTCAAAAATTTTTTGATAGTTTTAAAATTTCCCTTAAATTTGTTGGATGAAAAATTTAGAAAAAGAAAGAACGGTTACATTTGATGAAGCATTGGAATTGCCTGAATATGCCGATTTCCATGAAGTGATTCAGTATTTGGAAAAAACACCTTTCAAAGAGGTTTTTCCTAAAAAATATGAAATGTCTTTGGAAGATAGAGCCTTAGAGACAATCAAAACACTTTTTAGTGAAAACCCCGATGCGTCTCTGAAAGATGTCCTTTCGGCTGTTTTAGAGCAGTTACCCAATGACCTTTCGGCTGCCTTCTTGTTAAAAATGATACAGTTTACGTTTAAAAAATGGGAAAAATTAGCTGTTTCTACGTTTCAGAATAATAGCGTACTTCAAACGGCTTGACAATAAAAATCAAGTTATTTTATTTTTTAGTTAAATTAAAAAGCGCATAATCCCTTGATTTGTAAGAGATTATGCGCTTTTTTGTTTTGAAAAAAGAGTAAAATACTGAGGGGGTAAAATGCGTTCGGGGTCAGAGACCCACTCACAAGCACTCCCGTTCTTTGGGTTAAGACTGTGAGCAAGCTGGTTGTCAATTTGCACTATTTTTTTTGAACGCAAAAAAAACATTCATTTCTTCGTTCTGTTTTTCCCCGCCGAGTATCGGGATGGAAAATATTCTTATTTGCATTGTTACGTGTTTTTTAACTTGAATTAGGATATTAAAGATGTAAAAGGATATTAAGGATTTAGATACCCCCTCAGTATGTTGATTGTTTTACCAATATTTCACCCCAAATGTGGCTTTTTAACCTATTATCTTACATCATTCAAAATGGCATAGTCAAAATAATGAGGGAGCATCTAAATCCTTAATATCCTTTCACATCTTTAATATCCTAATTCAAAAAAAAAAATTCGACCGCTTTGCGGTACTTATCCCAACTACGTGTTCGCTCTTTCATTCGCCATGCTACGTCCGCTCCACTCCGTTACGCGACTTCGCATCGCTCTCTCATTCACTCATTTTTTTTCCTTTAGCTCAAAGGTAAAGCCGAATGAGCTACCCTAAACTATAAAGAAATAAGAACACGGAAACCCAAATCGTTGAAACGAGCCGTCGGCGTGTAGTGGCTGCGGTACGAGACGCGGCTGAACTGCGCGTAGAAGTACCAGCTACCGCCACGGAACACACGGTCCTCACCCTTAACAGCACCTGTTGGATTGCTGACAGTGGTACTGACAGCACTGCTGTTGTAGCTGTCATACCAGTCTGCACACCACTCCCATACATTACCGCTCATATCGTAAATACCCAATTCATTGGCTTTTTTAGTGCCGACAATATGCGTTTTATTTTCTGAATTATCACCATACCAAGCTACTTCTTTTATATTATCACTACCACTGTATTTAAAATTACGGCTTTTGCTGCCACCTCGTGCGGCGTATTCCCATTCAGCCTCTGTGGGCAATCTGTATTTTTTACCTGTCTTGCTGCTTAACCACTGACAGTAAGCTGTTGCATCGTTCCAGCTAACATGAATAACAGGATGCTTGTATTCGTCTTGTGGTCTAATTTTACCCGTTACATCACATTTCCAATTGACATTTTTCTTTGTCTCATAAGTTTTGCCTGTCCACACATAAGAGAAACCTTCTTTATCAGCATCGGTTTTATAGCGCATATCGGTAATAAATCCTGCAAATTGCTCAACCGTTACCTCAAACTGCCCAATATTAAAATCGTTGAGGGTGACTTGGTGAGCGGGTTTTTCATTATCTTCACAATCGCTGTCTTGCTCTTTTGTACAACCCATTGTGAAAGTGCCGCCTTTGACGAAGATGGTAGCGGGGGCGAGGAGGGTTTCGGGTTTGGTGTTTGGTGTTTCGGGTTGTTGTTGATTGGTATTGACTATCTTTTTTGCCGTATCATTTGTGGTGGATACTGAGGGGGGCGTTGTTACGATAGGCGGAGTTGTGATAGGTTTTTTAGGTGTATCTACAGGTGGCTGAGGTAGTTCAGTGGGTTTTGAAGCATCTTGCACAAGCCGCACCGTAGGGAATTGTTTCACCTTATCAACCATAAAAGTTTGATTGATAGGCAGATAGCCGTTTTTAGAAAACGATAGGGTAATGGTTTCAAAAGGATAATTAGGGGGTAAGCGCAAGGTGAAATTGCCTTTTGCGTCGGTGCGGGTATCCACGCCTGCGCTGCGTATTTGGACATCGGCAAGGGGTTGGTTTCTGCGCACCAATTCCATGACATTGCCGCCTATTGCAGAGTCAATATCCCATTTTATAAGACTGGCAGTGGCACAATGTAGAATATTGGCTTTGGCAATGTCATTGTCCAAACTATCAAACTTGACGGCTAAAAGGAGCATTTTACAAGCCGAATTTTTTTGCCCTTTTTCATAAAAACGCTTGGCTAAGAGGTAAAAATCAACAGCAATATTGCGGTCACGCTCTTGTAAAAGGCGTTGAACAGAAGAGTCTTGCCGCTGTGTTTCTTTCAAAAGGAGTCCCATACTGAGGGGGTGCAACTTCATACTTTTTTGAACCAATGGTGAGTTATCGCCTACTTTTACAGCAACCAAATAAGAATCCGTATTACCTACACGACCTTCTATTTTGAAAAAATTGCCAAGTCGTTCATCAGGCACTAAAAGGCTATCAGCCAAAGCCTTATTGTCCTTAGCTAAAGCCTCATGTACCCATTGCTCTTGATAAGCCAAAGCACTGAGGGGGTCAGCGAGACAGAAATAGCGGGTCGTATCGTTCACTGTTAATTGCACAATTTTATCATTTGAGCAATTATTGGTTTTAAAATTATAGGGATAAAACAAAGCGACCAAACCCAAAAGCCACAAAGGAATCAACCACCGCAAATCTTTCACTTCTTTCAACCACCCCAACGCAGGGAAACCCGCAGGATAGACAAATTTCTTCCAAGCATCTGGCACAATGAAATCAAGGGCAGTACGGGGCGTGTGCAAGTATTTTATAACGGTAAAATCAGCTTCCGTACCCCGTTCTAAAAATTGACTTATCTCATCTTCAAGCGCTTTTTTCTCTTGGGCATCGGTGGTTGAAAGCCATTGATTGAGGGCAATATTCATGCGGAACTTATCAAACGCTGCCGAGTCTTTTGGGGGTGGGTTTTTCTGCAATTCTATGGCTATCGCACTCCGCAAGTGGGTGAGCAAAGGCGCATCGTTTTTTTCCAGCCAATTGAGTAAGGCGGTGCGGGTTTCATTCGGCATTTCACCTTTTACAAACCATGATAGGCGGCAGATTTGGGTCAAATTGTCGAAAGTGGCAGCCTCCCCCCGACCCCCAGAGGGGGAGTTAGATTCCGCCCCCCGACTCCCAGAGGGGGAGTTAGATTCCGCCCCCCGACCCCCAGAGGGGGAGTTAGCCCCCAGCCCCTGCGCGTGGTCTCCCCCTCTGGGGGTCGGGGGGGAAGGCGTGGCGATATGCTGCCCTAGCCACAAGGTCAAATCCCAATGCAAAGTCGGATAAATGGCACAAGCCGCTACCCACCGCACCAAATCCCGCTCAAAAAAGAGTTGCAACACGGGCAAAGGGTCGTTGTCATCGGGGAGGATGGGGGCTTGTGGGGCATCATCTATCTTTTCCTGCCAGCCCTCAAAATGAGCATCTGCACCAGCATCCACTTCTTCTACCCAAAAACCGAGACTTTGCAGGGTGGCGGGTAAGGTGGTGAAAAGAGTGGATAATTGGCGTTCATCATAGCCCCATGTTTTCAAAGGTTTGGGTGAAAACAAAGCACGGTTGCGCCATTGGTTAAAAACCGTTGTCCACGCTGCGGCTTTGCCACTCATAGGACTCAACAATTGCGCCCCTGTGCCAACAATCAATAAGCGGGCTTGATAATACCGTTGCTGCAAATCGGCAATAGAAATGCCATTCGGAAAGTCTTCATTGTAACACACCCGCACATCGCTGTCAAAAAAGTAGCGGGCTATCTCCACTTCCTGCGCTTTAAAAGCCTCAAACAAAGCATCAAACAATTTCGCCCGATGGTTTCTAACCGATTGACGGTCAATGAGTAAGAGATAATCCGTTGGGCTTGTCAGCTGTTTGTATTTGAAAACAGGCATACCACCTTGCTCTACCGTGGCATTGATGGTGCGTTCAACGTCCATCCGCATCGTATCGGTTTGCGAACGTTGTCGCAGCTTATGGGTCACACTGTCAAGGTGAGTGCCCATCAAAACAGGCTCTATGCCTTCGATATTGATGTTCCAGATATAAGGTGGCTTGTCATTTGGGTCTTGTTGGGCAACGAGTTTGCGGCGTTTCCAAGCCCGATACCGCCAAATAGCGACCAATAAAGCGGTTAAAATAGCCGCTAAAACCCAGCGTAACCAAGCCCAATTGTTTGAAAGCCATTGTTGAGTAGGTGAAATATCAATATCGTAATCGTCTAAATGGTTGGGGAAGGGATAGGGTTTGTTTTCAACGAAATAATTGACCTCCCCCGTATTTTGCGGTTTTTCAACCACTTTTACGGTGTCATTTGGGTTAGTATTTGGATTTATTTCAACTTTAGGTGGGGGTGTTACTATTGGTGGATTGAACTTTTTATATAAAAAATAACCGCCAATACATAATGCCATCAAAATAACACCTACCGCCCAAACCCTCCATCCCGAAAGCGTTCGGGATGGAAAGTTGTCGCTTGGCGTTGAGGGTTCGTTTTCAAGGACTAATTGCGTTTCTTCTAAGCGTTTTACACATTGGTCAAAAGTTTCATACAACCGTTCTTGCTCTTGGGGAGATTGGGCAATAAGCGGAATGAGGGCTAATTTTAAGGCTTCTGTATCGAGGTCATCGGGCAATTGTTTCAGTAAAGTTTGGATTTGGAGGTGCTTGTCTATGCCAATAAGGGTATTTTCCGTCCGTAGGGTGGACAGAAATTCGGCGGTGATGTGGTATTTTAGCAAATTTTGATTCATAGACATTTTTATTTGAATTAGGATGCTAAGGATTTTAAAAGATGCTAAGGATAGGTTTCGCAACTACTTAGACTCTCGAAAAGCCCGAAGCCCCCCTGCCCCAAAGGGGAGTACATCCGAAGTAGCTTAGAGTTTTGTACACTTTCTTTAAAAAAAG
>JAYUQN010000852.1:0-7703 GCA_043756725.1 Saprospiraceae bacterium | reverse complement strand
GGTCGGATAAATCTGCCGCTAAAGATGGGTAATCCGTAATGACCCCATCAACACCCCAATTTTTCATTTTTTTGAAATCTTTAACCTCATTCACCGTCCACGTCACCACTTTCATACCCATTTGATGCGCCTTTTTCACTGTTTTGATAGTCATAAAACGATGATAGGGACTATACATATCAGGCACAAAACCCAAACGACGAATATTCAATATCACCCCTAAAATATTTTCAGTTAAAAAAGCAATGGGTACTTTGGGCATTTCACGCCTCACGACCCGCAACACTTGAGGGTCAAAAGAGGAAATATAAAACGAATTTTCGGGCATTTTACTGAGGGGGTCTTTCAAAAGGTTTACAAATTCATTGGGTGATGGCACATAGCGGCGGTAATATATCGGCAGGCTTTTTATTTCAATATTGAAAAAAGGTTTAGGCAAAATGCCATTTTCACCCATTTTCTGAACAGTGTTCATTTTCTGAACGCTGTTCACCAATTCATAAAGTGTTGGTTTATAGCATTTTAGGGGTTGTTGGGTCGAAAACTTTGGATGCCCGCGCAGACCACAATCGTATTTTTTAATCTCTGCATAATCCATATCCAACAAACGAATACTGTTGGTTTTAACAGGTTTGCCATCCGGGAAAGAGCAAATTTGAGCCGACATCCAGGGTTCGTGCGATACCACAATTTGCCCATCTTTGGAAACCACTACGTCAATTTCAATACCATCTACACCCCACTTTACCGCTTCGATACACGATTCAATAGTGTTTTCAGGCAGCAAACCCCGTGCGCCCCGATGCCCTTGTATATGAAATTTTTTATGGTTGAAAATGTCTAACATGCGTTATTTTTTTGTCATTCTGAGCGCAGCGAAAGAATCTAAATATACAAATACAGATTCTTTCGCTGCGCTCAGAATGACAAAATTAGTATTATAACCAATTTAATTTTTCAAGAATTTCAAAACCTGCTTTTTACCCTCTGTCTTAATTTCAATAAAATAAAAACCGTTGTTCAAGCCTTTTATGTCCAAATACTGTCCATAGGACTCCCTTCGGAGAGGAGGGGTATTCCAAGTAAAATTTTTCACAATCTGCCCCATCGTGTTCAGTATTTTCACAGTAATTTCACTTTGCACATCCATGAAGTCAAGCTGAATAAAATCAGATGCGGGATTCGGTGAAAGCTTTACAAAATCTTGATTTTCAACAGATTGCAAAGCCGTAGTACCATCTGAATTAAAAGTCGTACGATAAGCGGTTAACCCCCCTCGGTTATTGCCAAGAATCATTTCTAACTTGGCATCGCTATTGATATTTTTCACAATTGGCGTGGTACGAAATCCATCTCTTATTTTACCATAATCGGCATCAAGTAAACGAAATGCCCCATTCAAATTGCCTTCAATATTATCGTACAATTGAATTTTACCATTTTCAGTACCGACCAAAAGCTGGTATTTGCCATTGAAATCCACAAAGCAAGGGGCAGCAAAACCGCTTCCAGAATTCAAATCAACGACATTGATTTTACCCAAAGGCGCAATAGTCGGTTCGGGATTGAAATTAGGTTGAGTGCGTGTACCGATATTTTGATAAAACCGCAAAATACCATTGCGTGTGCCTGTGACTATATCGGGCAATCCGTCTCGATTGAGGTCAATAATTTGTGGTTTACAAGATGTGCCTGCTTGGATAGTTTTCCAAAAGGCTTGTGGCGTTGCCATGCTGAGAGGCTTGTTAGCACCGCCTCTATTTTCCACATAAAACAAAGTACCCGTGTCCTCGCCTACCAACAAATCTAAGTCGCCATCGCCATCTAAATCGCCAAAAGTGGGAGAAAAATTAACAACATCTACATTGGATAAAGCTTTGAAATTCAACCAGTTATCATCAATCAGTTGAAATTTAGGTTGCGCCGCTGTACCCATATTTTTAAATAAAAACAAGCGGGCATCCCGACTTTCAAATGGCTTGAAATAAGAATAATTGCCTACCACCATATCCGTCAAACCATCGGCATCCACGTCAATAAAACTGGGGTTTGCACCCGCCCCCAAGTCAATCATATCCCGCACAAGAAAGTCTTTTTGTTGCAGCGTGAAACTCGGAATTTGCGCCGTGCCTGTGTTTTTATAGAACCATGAAACGTTATAATTTTCAATGAAATTATTGGAACTGGGTGTTACCACCACGTCTTTTTTACCATCATTGTCGGCATCTAAAAAATAAGCCGCTGGAAAAGTAGGCAAATTGACCCCCTCAGTATTGGCGGGAAAACGGTTGTCTTGGGCATTCATCCAAGCTTGTGTGGCTGAGCCGCCATTGGTCAAATCCGATATATTTTCATACGAAACACTGCCAATTAAAAGGTCTTTATCGCCATCATTGTCACGGTCATAAGTCGTCAAAGTTGCACCCGGATGCCTTACTACCACCACTACCCCACCGTCATTTTTCAAGCTGGTAGCACAAGCCTCTTTTGTTCCCAATTTCACAGCAGGCTGAAAGCCATTGTCAAAAAAACGTCCCCAACAATTGTCTTCCAATTGGAAAAGCAAGGTATCGAGTCCATAATTGCGTTCTTTTGACGTGTTTTTATACCAATTGACCCTGCCCCCACCCACTTCAAAAGAGAGAATATCGAGGTCTCCATCACCATCAATATCATCTATGGCAGGAATATCTACACTATTGACATAGAGATTTGTCCGTGTGCCATTCGATAAGGGATAGTTCAAAATATTGCCATTTGTCCCAAAATTGATGCGATCAAAAGCAATTTGCCCATTCACCATTTTACCTTTGAAAACACGGATACCCGACACCGCCCCATCATTGAAAGTGAAAATGTCAGCAATGCCATCGCCATTGAAATCCCGTAGCAAAGCCCAATCATTGAGTTCTGGAAAATTATTTTGATACTGAGGGGTATGCGTGTAGCTTGTACCATTGTTTAAAAAAGTCAAACGCACATTGCCGCTTCGGTCGAAAATAAAAATATCTTGCTTGCCGTCGTTGTTCAAATCTACGGGGCTAAATTGTGGCGTGTTTACCCCTCCAGTGAAAGGCGTTTTTAAAGTAGCATTGTTGACAATGACGTCAATATTAAGACGTTGAAGGGTTTGGGCGTTGGTAAAACTGAAAAAGAAGAGGGCAAAATAATTTAGTAAACAGAATTTTATTCTATTTTGAAAAAAAAATAAAATTCTGTTTACTAAACCTTCAGTCGAATAACCTTCCGAAGGTTTAAAACCTTTGGAAGGTTGTGGCACTATTGTCCATAGTGCATTCTCCTTTTTCCATTGAAAATCAAGTGCTCGCATATATGTTTTTCAATTTATCCAACAACAGCAACATTTTCACATTCAAAGTCGGGTTGATATTGAAAAAGCGGTTGTTGATTTTAATCCAATCTTTTTGTCTTTCAAACCTTGCTAAGTGGTGATAATACACTTTTTGTGGTTTTTCCATCGCTGTTTTCCAATAAAGCGCAAATTCGGTCATCGCAAAACCCACTTTTCCAGAGCTAAAAGTGCCTTGATCGCTGATGAAATAAATGAACTCCCCTTTCGCTGCAAAAAGGAAATTTTTAGACACATTCTGCATCGCCTCTTGCGGCATTTTTATAAAATCGGTATAGACCCGTTCTTTCTCGGTTTCAAAAGATAAAAAATCGAAAATCATTTGACGCGCATCCACACTGCCTCGCATAGCTTTTTCATAACGCAATATTTTTTCTGGAATGTGTAAAGGATTAATATCTCGACAGTTATACACAATATGGTACAAAGCCAAACTACTGACAGCACTTTCTAAAGCCCTTTCAAGCCGAAATACTGAGGGGGTCGCCAAAGTATTAAAAAGTGTTGAAAATTCTTCTGCTAATTGCTTAGCCCTCAAATCAACGGTTTGGGTGAAACTTTGGGTATAAAAAAGGCGCAAATAGTCGTCCACTTTCGCAGGGGCAATCCAAGCAGCGTAGCGTTTCAGTTCTTCAAAAAAGAGGTTTTTGATATTGTCCTCCAAAAGCTCAATATTTTGAAACGCATAACGGCTTTTGAGCGTCAAATACTGAGGGGGTAGCAATTCAAGCGTTTGCATAGGATGCCCACAACCATAGCAAAAAGTGCTATCCGCAGGATTCATTTTTTGACAGGACGGACAATCTGCTAAAGGTATTTCCACATTTGCCCCGCAAGCGTGGCAAAATTTAGCGTTTTCCACCAATTGGGTATGGCATTTCGGGCAGTAAATCATAGATTATTTCGTATTGATTCATATTGCAGAGTATGTAAGTGTAATTCTTGGGCAAAATTAGGGAAATAATGGGGAAAAGCAAAAAAGGTTTGAATGGCAGCATCATTTTATAAAAGATACATGATTTCTATTTACTCTATCAAAAAAACAAGTGAAGAATTTCCGTTCAATAATCCCCAGTATTGGGGATAGGGATAGTCAATGAAGCATAATAATTTTGTTTTATATTTGTTTTAACTCAAAAAATACTAAGAGAATGTGGAAACGCTCTGTTTCATTTCATCTATGTAATTTTTAACCCTATAAAAAATGATAAAAATCAATGATTACCGCCGTTTTATTCTTCCCATTGTAATTATAATCTGTTTTTGTGGTTGGCTGTTTTGCTATTTCTCTATTTCTCCAGTAACAACTGTTATTTTAGTACGACATGGTGACAGAGACCCAACAGGTAATGACTTGAATGGATTAGGACTTGCGAGGGCGCAAGAATTAGCCAGAGTATTAGATGAATGCCCAATAACGACAATCTATGCTTCCAACGTTAGCAGAACACAACAAACGGCTCAACCCTTAGCTACTCAATTAGGGCTAACCTTGCAAATTTATGACCCTGCAAATTTACAAGCCTTGACAGATGAAATAAAATCACAGCATACAGGAGAAATCGTATTAGTTGTAGGTCATAGCGACTCAGTTAGCCCCACTATCGAATTATTAGGCATTTCGCCACCACCGTCACTAATCCCGGGTAATGAGTTTGACCATTTATATATAGTCACTTTCGGAAGAAGGACAACTACTCGAATGCTTAAAATGGAATACGGTGTAAATACGCCATGAAAATTCTCTTAAATTGATATTTAGCCATCACATTACATACATTAACCCTAATTGTAAATATCATAAAATAATTAACAATGAGACAAAAAATCTTTGTATTTATGAAAAAACACCATAAGCTAATAGGCTTTATGGCTTGTATTTTAATACTTCAATCTTGTGATAACCCGACATCAATTGCGTTACACAATCCCATTTATCCGTCTGCCGCAGATAGAGTAGAATATACGCTTGAAATGCAAGGCGAGGCGGGTTCATCTCCCAGAGAGGTAAAACTTTATGAGCAGATTACCAGTATTTCAGTCATTCGTTTGCCTTTCCCTTTTGGTGTAAGAGAATTCATCATCAGAACCCCTTTTCCAGAAACACTTCTTAATACTTGGATGAATCCCGCTATTGGTACATTGTCTTTTAGGAAAGAAGTAGCAACACCTGAAAGTAGCCTTGTTAAATACAGATTTGAAGTAACACAAAGAGATAATAATGTTTTTAAGCATGAAGTTTCTTATGCTACCCAAAATTACCCCATTGCCGATGACCCTATACCTGTTTATGTCGTAGGGGATGAAAGCAACACAATGGATGTTGTTTTTATCCCTGATTCGGATATAACGAATTTGGCTACTTTTAGAGACCATTGTAGGCGCAATATAGGAGAAGCTTATTTTCAAGAAGCAACCACCAAAAAATTTAGACATAGTTTTAATTTTTATATAAACCCAAGAACAGGACATGCTACAGATTACGATAGAATAGCAACGGATGGGCAACACCAAGTTCCCTCAAATTATGCCCGTCTAAGCTTTGCCGAAGGAAAAGTTATTATGCATGAAAGTGGTATTAGAGATTATGCAAGTAATGGGCTTTTCTCATCAATAATGCAAGAAAGAGGGATAATTATGCACGAATCGGGTCATGCTTTATTTGGTTTAGCTGATGAATATGATGGGGGAGAACATTGGCAAGCAGCATCTTTACCTAATAATTGGTCTTCCTTAGCTGGGGCTCAAACAGATGCGCCCAATAGAGGAAAAACAGCTGCTGATGTGCAGCAAATTGCTACTTCTGGGTGGTATAAAATCTGTATAGACAATTGTCAAATGTCAAGAAGAGAATTAACTTTATATGATAGACCTTGTACCGATAGAGTGATTAACCAAATACTTAATAATGCTCAAAATTAGTAGTTGCAATCTTTAAGAATCCCTTTAAAATACTGAGGGGGTTATTTAATTTATCATTAAAATTGATTTAATCATGAAAAATGTCATAATATCTTGCTTATGTTTTGCTTTTATAGCCTGTAATAATAAGCAAAAAGCCCAAAACCTTAAAATTCAAGAAGCTGTCAATACTGTTGAAAATAGAAAAAAACAATTTGACCCAAATATAAATTCGGATACTACACGAAGAAAATTATTCTTGACTTTCAATTTTGAAAATAGTCAAATAATATCCTTACCCTCTAATATTGAATTCATTGGAGGAAGTATGCCTCATAATCCTTTAGAATCAGGTTTTAAAGTCATTTTTAAAGATTCAAATAAAAAAGAGATTGGTTCTTATTTCATGGAAAATCCTATGGCAATAAGAGCATATGATACACCCAATAAGCCACATTCTTTAAAAAAAATTGCTAAAGGTCAATTTTTTGTCCAAATTCCTTATTCTAATGCTTTAACTTACCTTGAAATTATAGACCAAGATAATAAAGAGACTAAGCCAGTTGAAATAAATATCTCTCAAATTTTAAAAGACTGGAACAATAAAAGAAAATAAAAAAATACTAATTTTTATGTTTTTTTAAGACTTTTATCTAAAAGTCTGTGATACTTTAATCTTCTGTCTTTCGACTACCAAACTTGTCGAAGAACTATATTTCTTAACCCAAAATAATTAATTAACTATGATAAATTCCTATAAAAAACTGTGTCAATACGAACAAATAACTCAACTCAAAAAGAGGGCTTCGCATTTATATATGTCTCCATCTAAGGCATCATTAGCCTTATTTTTTCTTACCGTCTTGAGTCTTAGTTTAAATGCACAAGACCCAGACACGAAGGTCGAAAAAATAACGCTAAAACCACCCGTCGTTGTCAATATGAAACAAATATCGGATAGGGAAAAAGAAGTACCGTATATCTCTACGGGACCAAAATTTAAAGATGAAAAAGATGCCCTTGAACCAACACTAAGGATTCCCGACAGCCTAAGAAGTCGTATAAAAACAATTCAAATCCCTGACAATTTTAATTTTAAAAATGAGAAAGAGTCGCCTAAACCCGATGCGATGATTCCAGCTATTATTGATAATGGATTAACTATTCCGCCTGATGTGGGCGGTGGTGTTGGTCCAAATCACTTAATGGTTACGCTTAATTCTCAAGTAAGAATACAGGATAAAAGCGGTGCTGTTTTAACAACAGTTACTTTAAACAATTTTTGGTCTGGCGTAGGTGGAAGTCCTAATGTTTTTGACCCCAAAGTTGTCTATGACCCTTATCAAAACAGATGGATCATAACGGCTTGTGCAAATGCTCAAACAGCAAATTCTGCAATACTCATAGGTATTTCTCAAACAAATGACCCTAC
>JAYUQN010000851.1:0-2880 GCA_043756725.1 Saprospiraceae bacterium | reverse complement strand
GCAAATACTTGAAAACGCCAATTGGGCGCCCACGCATAAGTTCACAGAGCCGTGGCGCTTCAAAATACTGAGGGGGGGTACCATACGGCGTTTGGCTGCTTTTTTATTAGAAGACTACAAAACGCATACGCCTATTGACCAACAAAGTGCTGTAAAATTAAAGAAAATAGCAGAAAATCCCTTGCGGTCAGCCTGCGTTATAGCCATTTGTTTGAAACGCCATGAAGAATTACCAGAGTGGGAGGAAGTTGCTGCCGTTTCTATGGCGGTTCAAAATATGTGGTTGACGTGTACAGCGATGGACATTGGCTCGTATTGGAGTTCGCCGGGCACTATAACACGGATGGGTGAATTTTTAGAATTAGCGGAAGATGAAAAATGTTTGGGCTTATTTTACATGGGTTATACGGATATGCCTTTGCCAGAAGGAAAGCGAAAACCCATACAAGATAAGATTGTTTGGATAGAAGCGTAATTTTAGAAAGGCGTATTGAGATTTACGAAATCTTAAAGATTTCGTAAATCTGCTAATGTATCAGCAGCTTATTTTTTTTTATTTTATAAGAAAGTATTTTATATTTACCCCCCTCAGTATAAAATGTAATTTCTACATTTGTCTTGATTTCATAACAGCACAATTTATTTAAAAAACAAACTTAAACGATGTTCCAAAGGCGTTTCAATGGAAAATCAAGACTGTAAAATGGCATTTAAATATTTTTTCACCCTATTTTGTCTGCTCGCATTGACTTTCAATGCTTGTGTGCCACCTGAATATGGCAAGGAGGCGTATAATGGTATCGCCATTGATTTCAACGACAAACAAATTCAAGCCATTTATAACCTTCAAGAAAGGCAGTCGGCAGATAGCCTTTTAACTTTTTTGCGGCACGACAATCCGACCATTCGCTATATCACGGCTATGGCTTTTGCGTCTTTGAAAGATAAAAAAGGTATAGATTCCTTAGCGCATTTATTGACAGACCCTTTTACGGATGTACGCATAGCCGCAGCGCATGCTTTGGGGCAAATAGGCGATGTTCGGGCTGAAAACCTGTTATTGAAAGCCTATCAAAATAAAGATACAAGCGGTACTTATGCCCAGTTCAACGCAACGATACTTGAAGCTGTTGGCAAATGTGGCACCTCAGCTCGGTTGAAAGACCTTTGCGCTATTTCAACGTTTAAAATGAGTGACACGGCTTTGCTCGAAGGACAGGCTTATGGTATTTATCGCTTTGGCTTGCGCGATACTTTTAATGCAGAAAGCCTAAAAAAAATGCTGAGTTTTGTAGAAAACACACGCTTACCTAACTCCGTTCGCCTTATTGCAGCTAATTATTTCATGCGCTTGAAAACGAAATTTGATACCACTGTCACCAATACAGTAGGTCGAGTGGCTTTTACTGAAAAAGACAATGATATTAAATTGGCTTTGGTGAAATCTTTAGGAAAAGCCTATAATCCGCTTTGGGTTTTACCCACAATTGAATCTCTTTATCGTCAGGAAACAGAATATCGCGTAAAAGTAAATCTTATCAGTGCTGTAACCGACTTTGATTATGTCAGAGTACAGCCTATCGTTTTGATGGCTTTGAAAGATAGGAATATTCACGTAGCCAATACAGCCGCCGATTTTTTTGTAAAAAAAGGCAATGAAAGAGATGCTTTATTGTACAAATCTATTTCAGAAGATGCGGCGTATGCTGTTTCCACCCGTCAAGTAATGATGGGTGCGGCTTTAAAATGGCTGCGTTTTTATCCCCGTCAACGGGATTCTTTGAATGTAGCAATGCAGAATTTGTATAAAAATACGCAAAACCCTTATGAAAAAGCCCGAATACTGAGGGGGGTAGCAGAGCACGGTTGGAACTATGGCTTTTTAAGGGAAGAAGCTTTGAAAGCAGATAATTCACCCATTGTCCGTACAACAGCGACGGGAGGCATTGCTAAAATCCTAACTTTACCCGATTTTTACCGCACTTTTCAAGGCAATACTATCAATATTAAAAGGCAATTGAAAAGCATTTTATTTGAATTAATACGGACAGGCGATGCAGGCATGGCTGCTGTTGCGGCTGAAACTTTACGCAGACCAGAAGCAGAATTGAATAAAGTAATGATGAAAGATAGTATTTCTGTCTTGTATCAAACGATGCAAAATTTGAAACTGCCCCAAGAGTTGGAAACGTATGAGGCTCTTCGTGAAACCATTAATTTTATAGCGGACTCAACGGCTATTGTTAAGAAAAAATCGACCAATCAACGGGTTCTGGAATGGGGCATTGTGACGGGCTTAAATCGTTTTTCAAATGTGC
Source organism: Saprospiraceae bacterium (assembly GCA_043756725.1). Lineage (GTDB taxonomy): Bacteria > Bacteroidota > Bacteroidia > Chitinophagales > Saprospiraceae > JAAFJT01. Next base: position 562 of record JAYUQN010000851.1, on the reverse strand, counting down.
TTGTTAAAACAACAAAAGGGGAGATTAAATTAAGACTTTTAACACGCAATGCGCCTATATCGGTTGCCAATTTCATTTCTTTATCGCGGTCAGGTTTTTTCAATGGTAAAATATTTCACCGTGTTGTCCCCAATCACGTTGTGCAAACGGGTTGCCCTCGGGGTGATGGTTATGGCTCGTTGGACTATACGATTTCATCAGAATTGACTCCTATGCATTATGATACTGAGGGGTATGTAGGTATGGCTTCGGCAGGTAATCATACGGAATGTAGTCAATGGTTTATTACGCATGTGCCCACTTTGCATCTTGACGCCAACTACACTATTTTTGCGAAAGTTTTGGAAGGCATGGATGTGGTGCATAAATTGGAAGTAGGAGATTCTATTGAAAGTATTTCAATCAATTGAGTTAATATTGCTGTATGGTTGTATGGTTGTATGGTTGTATTGCTGTATTGTTGTATTGCTGTATTGTTGTATTGTTGTATTGTTGTATTGTTGTATTGTTGTATTGTTGTATTGTTGTATTGTTGTATTGTTGGGTGAAACGCCAACAATAC